>CAZXRM010000101.1:3910-5812 GCA_964642595.1 uncultured bacterium | reverse complement strand
GTAATCGAATATTCTGGAAAAAACCAATAATTAGTCGGAATTAAGCAGTATCTCAAAAACGCTTAAGAAATTAAATTTATAATTGATTTTTTGAAGAAAACAAGGGAATATATAAATATCTATTAAAAAAGAGTTAAAAATTATTCTTCCTCTATACTGAAATCAAATTTTTGAAGTGTAATAGCACTTTCAACCACAAAATCAATACAAAACTGAACATCATTTTTTGTTGGGATTCCATTCGAACCTCTTTGAACTCGTTGAATAACATAAGAACCATTTAACATCTTTAATACATAAGGTGTAAACAAACGAAATTTAACATACTTGCGATAATCTACTCCCAAGCTTAGAATTTTCACAACATTTTGAAGTGATTCCACAGATTCTTTTACCTTATCGACAAATTCCGACAATTTTCTTTCGAATTGGTAATATCAGGGACGGTTCTCTTTTTTAGCATTCCTATCTAACTATCATAATATTTTTTGAGATGCTGAAATAAATGGACTTCGTCTTGCTTCGCACCAACATGATATTTATGTCTATCTGTGTTAATCTGTGGTTAAAAGATAATAGTTTTTCCGCCTTCTCCTTTCGCTCTTGAAAGAAAATATTACTAAATAATAACTATTGCATTTATTTTGATATGTTGTATAATTAAGTTAATCCTATTACTTTAGGAGGAAATATGGTAGAAATCTTGGAAAAAGAGCAAAAAACATATGCATCTAATAAAAACGAATTAATCGGTAAATCAAAAGGGAAATTCGTTCTTATAAAAGACGACCAAATTATTGATGTATTTGACTCTAAGATTGACGCGATTAGACAGGGCTACGAGCGTTTTGGAAATGTTCCTTTTTTAGTAAAGCAAATTGTCGAACTTGAAATACCGCAAAATTTTACATCTAATATAATCAAAGTTTAAATGCCCTCTTTTACAGCACAGGTTCCTAATCTTCAAGCGATTGGTCCAGTCGTTGAAGTTAAGCTTGCGATTGGAAAAGTACTTGAAGATATTTTACAGAAGAACAATCAAAATATCCCGACACCAATAACTGCAATGGCTTTAATTGACACCGGTGCATCAGGAACCGTCGTTCGTGAAGACATTCCCAAGAAACTTAATCTCAACCCAATCGGTACAACATTAATTACAACACCATCTTCTCAAAATGTAAAATGTTTTGAATATCTTATGCGTTTGTTGTTTCAGAACAATGTAGTAATGGAAACAACCGTTATCGCAGCTCCACTTCAAGGACAAAATATTCAGTGTCTGATTGGAAGAGACGTTCTGCGCAACGGAGTTTTTATCTATACCGGATATGTTAATTCTTTTACGCTCAGTTTTTAGAACTCTCCCTAAATAAACAAATCGAACATATTTTCCCATCTTCTTCTTTCGCTCTTCAGATAAAATCTAATTAATAAAAAGCAAGGATGAAGCATTGTCCTACTTTTTAATCCGTGCAATCCGTCCAATCCGTGGTTAAAGAAGAGAGATTCTTCGTTTCACTCAGAATGACATTTGTTTCTTTTCGTGTCTTTCTGTGTTCACCTGTGGTTACAAAAGAGATTCGTGTAATTCGTTTATTTGTGTGATTCGTGGTAATTTTTCTGTAGTTTGAGATTCCGTGTCAAGCACGGAATGACATCTGTGTTTATCTGTGTTTATCTGTGTTCACCTGTGGTTAATTTTTAATCCGTGGCTAATGTTTTACTGCTTTATTTTATACAAAAAATATCCATCAATAATCAGATAAATAATATTGGCAAGCCAGGCTGACCAGAATGGTGCGATGATATTGGATTGACCGTATGCTTTAAAAACCTGCACCAGACCCCAATAGATAAACGAAAATAAAAGTCCCAGCCCCAGACCAAACATCACACCGC
>CAZXRM010000101.1:0-3810 GCA_964642595.1 uncultured bacterium | reverse complement strand
CCCCAATAGATAAACGAAAATAAAAGTCCCAGCCCCAGACCAAACATCACACCGCCTTTTCTGATTCTCACTGCCAGTGGTAAACTTAATAGAATAAGAATTATACCGATAAACGAAGCCGCAAACCGGTAATGAAATTCCACCGCGGGTTTGGCGGTTTTTACTCCGGCAATTTTGAGTTGCTTGATATAGCGAAAAAGCTCCCATACCTGTAATTCTTCGATTGGTCTCACTTCATCTGTGAAATCACCGGGTTTTTCTTTAATTGGTAATACGATTGAATCAAAATGCTCGAATGATTCTAAAGAATCGGATTCAAAAAATCTTACATCAACATTTTTTGCCTGCCACTTTAAATTATTATACACGGCTTCGCCACCGTCAAATCGTTTCTGCAGTCGGCCATTTTTATCCATTTGAATGATAATGAAATTTTTCATTGTCCCGGTGCGCTCGTTGTTTTGTGAACTTACGCTTTCGTATTCGTAGATAAAATAAACAACCTGGTCTTTTCCTCTGAGATATAAATTATACCTTTTGGTTGCGATATTACCGTATCTCCGCTCGATTTTTATCCGTTTTAAGTTTTCCAATCTTTGGATTGACGGTATTGTGATAAATTCGTAACCAAAAAACTGGATAAAAATTAATGCGATACCCGCATAAATAATCGGCAGAAACAGACGATAAATATTTATACCCGAGCTTTGAAAGACATTGACTGACCGCTCGCGCATCATCGTGCCGAATACAAAAAAACAGGATAGAATTATCCCGACCGGTAAAAATAAACTGACCGCGGGCGGCGTGCTGTATAAATAATATACGAGAACTGTAAATATTGAAGTCTGGCGATTGATAAAATAATCTAGTTCCTCGAATAGGTCAATTAATAGGTATATCGCAACAACACAAAGCACTGCTAAAATTACATATTTAATAAATTCTTTGAGTAGGAATTTGTCCAGTACTTTCATAGTAATTGTTTGACAGGATATACCGGATAAAAAAATATCTCCTTCAAGTGAATCCTGTTGACCCTGGTAATTTTTCTCATTTTCTTAAAAATATCTTTCTGAAAAATGAATATTCAAAACCAACAAAACTCATCAATTCGAGAGTAATCGGAATCAATATCAGATTGGCAAACCAAACTCCGATAAACGGTGATACTTTGACGCTGTCCGCAAACTCTTCGCCGGCTATGAACAGAATGTAATAAACCGCAAAGAAGATAAGTCCGATGATAAAACCAACACCCAAACCGCTCCGTTTGACTAAAATACCAAGCCCGGCTCCGAAAAATAAAAATATCAAACAGGAAAATGCCAAAGCAAACT
This sequence comes from uncultured bacterium, assembly GCA_964642595.1. GTDB lineage: Bacteria > Hydrothermota > Tepidihabitantia > Tepidihabitantales > CAIPLT01 > CAIPLT01. The sequence continues at coordinate 2,470 of CAZXRM010000101.1, read as the reverse complement.
TTTTTTCAATCTCGGTTGCATACTGGTTATATTCTTTTCTTTTGGCTTTAAATCTTGATAATGCATCTTCTAAGTGAAATTTGTCAACTTCACTGTTTGGATTTTTCCTGAACCGTCTTATATCTGTTACAACGCTTTTCAATTCTTTTTTAAGTCCTTTTGTCCTCTGATACAACTCGGTTAAAATCATTTCCCGGTCAGACCGGTGTTTGCGTTCCTTGCGGCTGAATTCCACATCAATCGGTAAATTAATCTGGTGTTCGGAAAAAGTCAGATGCCGGTATTTATCCGGACCGACTAATTCCGAAATCTCGCCGGCGTCTAACTCGATTATAAAATATTTTTCATCCGGACTGGTCAAGATTCTGCCTGATTTTGACTTAATAAGCGTAGGCTGGTTTGAATTGTCATTTTTCTCCCAGATTGTTACATCGGATACTTTACCGGTTCGGTCGTCAATCGAGCCGATGTAGATTGTGTAACCAGGAAAATCTTCGATAAATACTCCTTCATAAATTCTGACTGCTGGTTTTTTCTGGGCGATATCGGTAAGCAAATTTCGTGCGTGATGGCTTGCTTCCGGCAGAATATACCCATTAAATAAAATCATAAATAAAGCGATGAAAGCGGTAAATATTGCCAAGGGTTTGAAAAGCACCATCAGATTAATTCCCGCACTGCGGATTGCGGTCAGTTCATTATCATGGGCAATTCGACCAAAAACCATCACCGATGCAATCAAAATGCCAATCGGAATGCAAAACGATAGTACGAACGGCAGACTTGATAACATCAATTCTCCGACCAATAATAAACTAACTCCTTTGCGCACTAATAAATCAACCAGCAAAAATACTTTGTCCAGTAAAAGAATACCGGTCATAATCATTACCGCTAAAATAAACGGTCCGACAAAATCTTTCAAAACCGACCGGTAAAAAATCTTCATTAAAACAATATATTGGTATAAGTATGCTGTGTCAAGTATTCGTGCGATATCTATTCATTGACAATCGGATTTTATCTAAATATAATAAAATCTATGAAAAAACGGATTTTAACTGGCGACCGTCCAACCGGACCATTGCATTTAGGTCATTATGTCGGCTCGGTAATGAACCGCGTCCGATTGCAGAATGAATACGAAACTTTTATTATCATTGCTGATGTGCAGGCATTGACGACTAATTTTGAACATCCGGAAAAACTAAAACAGGATGTGTATAATGTCGCGCTCGATAATCTTGCCTGCGGTATTGACCCCAAAATCAGCACAATTTTTATCCAGTCTCTGATTCCGGAAATTGCCGAATTAACTATTTACTATTCGATGTTTGTTTCGGTCAATCTTTTATCGCACAATCCAACCATCAAAACCGAAGCCAAACAACACGGTTTCGAGCACCGCAAAACCTATGGTTTTCTTGGTTATCCGGTTAGCCAAGCCGCAGACATAACATTTTGCCGGGCTCATCTTGTGCCGGTTGGTTCTGACCAACTTCCGCACATCGAATTGACCCGCAGAATTGTTAGAAGATTCAACGAATTATATGAACCGGTCTTGGTCGAACCCGAACCTTTAATCTCAAGCGTACCCCGTTTAATGGGACTTGATGGTAATGCCAAAATGAGTAAAAGTCTGGGAAATTGCATTAATCTAATTGACTCGCCAAAAGTAGTCGCAGAACAAATCAGCAAAGCAATCACTGACCCGGCCCGCATTCATGCTACTGACCCTGGACATCCTGATGTCTGCAATATTTTTTCTTATCAGAAAGTCTTTAATCCTGATTTTATAAAAGAACTGGAAGAAAATTGCAAAAAAGGAGCGATTGGTTGCGTTGCCTGCAAAAAGATTTTAATCAATGTGATTAATGAATTACTCGCGCCAATCCAACAAAAACGGGCTGAATACGAAAAAGACTTAAGTGTTGTTAATGATATTATCAATCAAGGGACAAAACGCGCCAAACAAGAAGCCGAAATAACAATGGAACTCGTGCGCAAAGCAATCAAAATTGATTATCAGATTTAAATGAAACCACAGATTACACAGATTTCCATAGATTATTTTTCCGATAAATCCGTTTAATCAGTCAAATCCGTGGTTAAAAATAAAATGAATTTTGCTATTATTCTTGCCGCCGGTAAAGGCAAACGATATGGAGAACAGAAACAATTTGTCTTGGTCAATAATAGACCAATAATTTTTTACTCAATGGATAAATTTAATAAATCCCCTATTGTAGATAAAATAATTGTTGTAACCACTAAAAACAGAATTTATTATGTCAATAAACTTGTAAAAAAGTACAATTTTCAAAAAGTCGTAAATGTCATAACTGGCGGAAAAGAACGGCAGGATTCGGTAAGCAACGCATTAAAAATATTACCCGATAATGGTTATGTCGCTATTCATGATTCTGCTCGTCCCCTATTTTGTTCAAAGATGATTGCAACTGGATTTAGT
>CAZXRM010000100.1:0-5860 GCA_964642595.1 uncultured bacterium | reverse complement strand
CTGCCAGACCGCATTATTTGAGTTAATATTTTTCATTGAATCCAGTATCACACCATTATTAGTAATTATGTCAATTCGATTTATCAAATCTGTAGTATCCGCATCGCGAGCAATGATGTTAAATTGAATATTTCCATTAGGTATTTTCGAACCCATCCAATAATTATTAGCAGTAAATTTTAAAGAGAAATTCCTGTCCAAAGTGCCAAATGTCCTCATCGCCCGAAAAGCATTATAGATTGAATTTTTTGTCAGCGAGTCAGCCCAAACTCCAGTTAACTGATTTCCCGCACCCCATTTGACACCGCCATAGTTTTTTAAAACATGATTATCCTGATTTGCTGTCATTCCCACATACCATCCGCTGTCCAAAGCGATATGATAGCGATTTGCTTGGTCTGTATTCTGCATCTCGAATAACGCAATCGAACTATCAATGTTTGCCCGATAACGGAAATAATTGAAATCTGATACTTCCGGATGGTTGAACTGCGCGACCGCATTCGGTCTTGATGATAGCCATTGATAGATTGTATCAGTATTGTCATTGCTATCGCTGTAACGGAAACTATCCGTAAAAAAAACATTGATATGCCCAGAAAACCAACTAGTCCATTCAAATCCAGCCAATGCTAAAAAAACTCCGGGTGTGGTAAAAGCATCCGCTGCAACGCGTGTCGAATCCCAATATTGTGGTAAATAATAACGACCGCCTAAAATCGGTGTTGTATAGTGCGTGTGGTCAGTGATTGCCAGAATATCAATGTTTGCCGAATCTCTTGCATAAGCATAAACTTCTCTCGGATGACCAATCAAACTATCCCAGATTGGCGGAATCGTCGTATACATATCAATCGGTGAGTATTTAGAATGACAATGCAGATTCGCATAATAGAGATTGTAATCTCTTGATAGTCCTCTTGATGTATTGAGTTTGCTTTTATTTCCCAATAACGAACCAACAAAAAATGAACTGCTGGTTAATAATAAAAATATTATTAGTTTATGAAATCTCACAAGATTATTGAATCACGATATTTATTAACTTTTTCGGAACATAAATAATCTGCTTTATTTGCTTGCCTTCAGTCCATTTCTTAACTTTTTCATCAGCGAGCGCTTGTTGTTTAATCTCTTCGTCTGATGTATCAATTGCAACATCAATCTTGGAACGGAGTTTACCCTGAATCTGAATTGGAATTGTCATAGTGGCAAATGTTAATGCTGAAGAATCCGGTTCAGGTAAGGTCTCCTCAAATACGCTATTTTCTTTACCGGAAAATTTTAACCAATAGTATTCAGCAATATGCGGTGCAAACGGCGCAAGTAGTTTAATCATCACGCCCAAAGAATACCTGTAAATTTCATTCTCTTTATTTTCAAATCCGGTCAGGTCATTTAGAAATTCCATTAATCCAGCGATTGCCGTATTATATTGAATCCGTTCCGAATCATCAATGACTTTTTTGATGGTCTGGTTTAATCTGATATAAAGCTTTCGCTCTTCAGCGTTGTTAGTTGTTGGTTGTTGGTTGTTCGTAAAAATCGGTGTCGCATTTTCGAATAGTGCTTTTATCCGGCTCAGGAATCTTGAGACACCAGTTACCAAATCATCAGTCCAGTCAATTTCTTTTTCCGGTGGTGCCGCAAAAAGAACTGCCAGTTTGCATATATCCGCACCATGTTCTTTCAAGAAATCACCAAGCCATACTCCATGCCGTTTTGAACTTGACATTGTAATACCACCCATTTTCACCATACCGTGCGTATGCAGAATTCTACATGGCTCATCGCATCTAAGCATTCCCATATCATACAGAACTTTGGTAAAGAAACGGAAGTAAATTAAATGACCGGTTGCATGTTCAATCCCGCCGACATACTCATCAATTGGCATCCACTGATTGGTCCGTTTTGGGTCAAAAGGCATCTTATCATTTTTCGGGTCAGTGTAGCGGATAAAATACCAGGACGAATCAACAAAAGTATCCATCGTATCCGGGTCGCGTTGAGCTTTCCCACCGCATTTCGGACAAGAAGTATTGATAAATTCAGGTACTCCGGCAAGCACTGATTTTCCTTTTGGAACATAATCTGTAACATTCTTTGGCAGTAATACCGGCAAATCTTTTTCCGGCACAGGTACGATTCCGCATTTCTCGCAGTGAATCATTGGAATTGGAGTTCCCCAATATCGCTGGCGTGAAACGAGCCAATCTTTTAACCGGTAATTGACGGTTCGTTTGCCAAGACCTTTTGATTCCAGATAATCCGTCACTTTTTCAATTCCTTGTATATTATTCAATCCATCGAACTGACCAGAATTAATCATTATGCCTTCTTCAATATACGCCTTATTCATAGTGTCAGGATTTAGTTTTGTGCCATTCGGATTAATCACAACTTTGATTGGTATCTTATATTTCTTGGCAAATTCATAATCTCTTTGGTCGTGTGCCGGTACTGCCATAATCATCCCTGTTCCATAAGATGCCAGAACAAAATCTGCAATGTAAACCGGAATCCGTTCATTATTTAATGGATTGATTGCATATTTACCAGTGAACACGCCGGTCTTTTCAGTCTCGGTCCCGGCTCGGTCAACTTCGGATTTTTTCAATGCCTGCTGAATATAGTCTTTGACTTGCTGCTCTTGCGATGTACCTTTTGCGATTGTTTCAGCCAATACTGCGTCTGGTGCCAATGCCATAAAAGTAACGCCAAACAATGTATCAGGTCGGGTTGTGAAAATCGGAACTTGTGTGCCGTCTTCCAGTTTGAAATTAACTTCAACACCTTCGCTTCGACCAATCCAGTTCTCCTGCATTATTTTTACTGGCTCGGGCCAATCTTTCAAATCTTTTAAACTATTCAAAAGTCGTTGTGCATAATCAGTAATTTTGAAATACCATTGAGTCAGTTTCCGTTTTTCAACTACTGCATTGCAAGTCGAACGCCAGCAATGACCATCTTTCACTTGTTCATTGGCAAGAACGGTCTGGCAATTCGGACACCAGTTAACAAATGATTCTTTTCGGTACGCCAATCCCCGCTCGTAAAACTTTATAAAAAAGTATTGATTCCAGCGGTAAAAATCCGGGTCGCAGGTCGTAGTTTCGGCATCCCAGTCAAACGCAATACCAAGTTCTTTCAAGTGTTTCTTAGAGATTTCAATATTTTCTCTGGTCCATTCTTCCGGATGAATCTTATGAATGATTGCCGCATTTTCTGCGGGCAGACCAAAAGAATCCCAGCCAAAAGTATGCAAAACATCAAACCCGCGGATTTTTTTGAATCGGGTTACAGTATCGCCAATCGTATAATTTCTCGAATGTCCGATGTGCAAATCACCTGAAGGATAAGGAAACATATCCAGAATAAAGTATTTCTTTTTCGGATGAGGATTAGTTTTAAATATACCGCGTTCTTCCCAGAAGCGTTGCATTCTCTTTTCTATATCATGAAAATTTTCTGCCATTATTTACTCCCTTAACCACGGATTAAACGGAAGAAACGGATTATCTGACCTAAAGAGAAATCTGTGTGAATCTGTGTAATCTGTGGTTTCATTCTTTTAATTTCTTCCCGACCTGACTAACAAGTTCTCCAGTAAAACATACGGCTCGGGATAACCGGTCTTAATCTTCTTGTCAATTCTTGCCAAAGCCAAAATAAACTTTTCCAATTCTTTCTCGTCCCATAAACTGCCTTGTCTAACTAATATACCAAATTTCTTAGCGCCCAAACTAACATTTTTCATATTGGCGCCGAGTTTGATTTGAAGTAAATTCATTCCCGTATTAGCCAAACTGACAATAACCTTTGATGGATAGGTTCGGATTTTCTGCAACTGATAGAGATTACTTAAAGACAAAGTCCGGTTTCGGTTGAATGTCGTTTTTACCAAATTATCAATACTGCTTTCTTTGGAAAATCCACAGGCATTAAGAACAACTGCTTGCGAAATTCTGGTTTCTGCACCCAGATAGGTCTTGATTTTTTCCAGCTCTGGTTTGATTAAACTTAAATCAGTGCCAATTAAATCAAATAGCAGTTTGATTGCTTCAGAATCGATAACCATTCCTAAGTTCTTTGCCATTTCACTAACATAATATCCTAAAATCCGTTCATCGGGCGGATAAAAATTCATTATTGCAAACTTATATTCCCCCAACAAGTCAAGCAAAGGTTTATCAAACTTGGATTCTATCACTGTCGTTGCAAAATAACCAGTAGGTATTGTCGCTAATTTATCCAGAACTTGTTTTCGCTGTTCTTGCTTCAGATTTTGAAATTCTTTAAGCACCAATAACATTTTGTCACCCCATAACGAAGGTGTGAATACTTTTGCCATAAAAGCATTCAATCTTTCATTACGACTTGACTCGGTTTCAGTCAGAACAAACATTTCAAACTTAAAATCGTCAATACTTTTCAATTCGTTGATAAATTCTTCTTTACCCGGATGGTCGGCACCAAACAAAACATATACCGGTTCAATTTTTCCCGAACGAATTTGATTAAGATAAACAGTGTAATCAATTGACTTCGGTTTATTACTTGGTTGTGTATATGTTGCACGCTTATATGTTTTTTTCATATTTTAAAATATTATAATAATTGATAGATTACCGAATGTCAATAAAACTAAATTACTTCTTATTACGCAGAAACTGCTGATGTTCGGAAAAAGTTCGTGAAAAGTGATGCCCGTTATTTTTATCAACCGCAAAATATAAATATTTGGTTTGGGCTGGTTTTATTGCCGCTTGAATTGACGCTTTACCCGGATTGCAAATTGGCGTTGGTGGTAACCCGGAATTCAAATAAGTATTATAAGGTGAAACTATTTTAGTATCTTCGATGCTCAATTGCTCTTTATGATTGGGCAAAACATACTGGACGGTCGCACAGGATTGCAAAGGCATATTGATTTTTAAACGATTGTAAAAAACCGATGCGATAACCGGTCTTTCACTATCAAGTTTTGCCTCTTTTTCGACCAATGACGCTATAATCACGATTGTATCAATATAATTTGAACTTTTGAACTTTGAACTTTGAACATCTGTTATTACTTGCCAGAATCTTTTAACCATACGCTCAATTATTGCTTTTGGGTCAGACGGAATCATAAAATCATAAGAATCCGGAAACAGGTGACCTTCGAGCACTCGTTTATTGATTTGCAAAGAATTTAGTAATTCAGTATCGGCACAGGATTTTATAAAATCTTTTTCTTTACACACACCTTCTTTAGCCAGCAGTCGCGCGATTTCTTTCATCGTAAAACCTTCCGGAATTGTGATTAACGCTTTGCCTTCGCCACCCTGATTGAGTGTTTTCAGTACCGCGAAAATGTCCGAGTTTTGTGAGAAATAATACCGCCCTGATTTTATTTTTCGGTCGTAACCAAGCATTGATGCCCAGAATAAAAATGTTTTTGTATTATGAATAATACCATTTTCTTTTAATTGCTCTGCAACTTTTGCACAGGTCTCATTGGAATTTACAACAATCATCCGTTTTTCTGTTGTTGCTTTGTCTTTATTACTACACGATAAAAATAATATTATAAGAATTAGAAAAGTAAAAATAGCTTTTAATTTATAACGCATTACAAACTTTTTAGGTAATCTTGAAGCATAATAACTGCGGATATTTTATCTAACAATCCTTTGGGCGGAGTTGGTTTTCGCTGCATCTCTTGCACGACCCGCCGCGACATTTCAGTCGTGAATCTTTCGTCTAATAATTCAACACTCATATTAAGTTCCTGCACTAAAAGTTTCTTAAATTCCAAAACCTCAAGTCCAATTTGAGTAATTTTCCCTGACATCGAAATCGGATAACCCATAAC
>CAZXRM010000099.1:0-5900 GCA_964642595.1 uncultured bacterium | reverse complement strand
AGGGTTGAATATCTGCATACAACCAGGAAGTACTCACACCATATAAAAATATTTTACCGTAATTCATCGCCGCCGATGGGTAGAGCAGACTAGTCGGCGTAACATCTTGACTTGGATAATCAGGCATAAACTTTTGCCATAAACAGTCATAAAAACCCCAGGCATAACAATCATTGACAAACGAATAAGATACTTCACTTGCTGCATTTAATCCCAGCGCACCTTTGGGTACTCCGCCGACATTATGCCGGTGGAACTTCTCTGTAAAACACTCACTCGAGTAATCATATTTACCGGTTAGACAATTATGGGAATTAACAAATATCAATTCATCATTGGTCAAATTATTGATGTCGGTATTACTATACGCTGGTTCACCCCAACCGGTCTCAGCGCCGTGGTCGCGATGCTGTAATAAAAATGCACCATTATTAATCGCCTGAGTTATCAGTGTATTGTTGCCATTATTCCACCACGCGGAACTGTTCTGATTAGTTGTGGAAGAGAGCCATCCCAGATTATAAAAATAATTGACAACCGCGGTCGTATTGCCATAGGTCGTCGTTGACCAGGCACCGCCAACGGTCGGTGTGCCAGAATAAATCGCATACAAACGGGTCGGATTTTTATTTAACCCATGTATTGTATCCATAAATCCGCGGATTACTTCACCGCATAATTGGAACCAGCGCTCGGTTTGCCAGGCAGCACAGACAATCGGTTGATTATAAAAGGTCGGGTCGGTTGGTGGGGTTCGTTCGTGGTTTAAAAATTTTCTGACCATTACGCTGAGCTGCGATTCATTTTGCGCACAGATTCGACCGTGAAACATATCCGGGATATTATCACTATTGACATCAGCATAAATCAAATCAGACTTACAATAATTATTCCAAATCGGTGAAGTTATTCCATAGACATCACCGGATGACTGATAGTCGGATAATAATAGAAAGGCAACTGGCCTTGGATTCCAGGTGTTGTATGCATTGTTTAAAAAGTTTTCAATTGCTGTGGTTGTGTTACCGCCGACCTGAGTCAATGTAAAAACCTGAGTAGAAATTCCCTGTAAACTGCGCCATCTTTTAATTGTATCAGCCCAGGCAATGAACGAAGGGTCATCCGGAACGATAATTATATATTCATAGCCGTCTCGAGAAGTGACTCGGTCATAAGCAAAGAAATCAATTTGCGGTAATGAACTGTAATTTAGTAAATTTCCCTGCAATAGCGGTTCCCAGTAATAACTGCGTAATGCATCATCGCCAAAATGCCCGTTTCCGCCCGAAAAATCTACTCTCACTTTTAAATCTTTATATACAATCAGGTCTTTGGTTATTGGATTATATTGAAACGGCATAATACCAAGAATTACACAATCAATGCCGCGTAGTTGTAGTATTTTTGAAAGACGAACCGGCGATGAAGGATAAAAGGCGTCTTTGCTATAGATGTCCATATTTTTTACATGCTTGAGTGGAGAATCGTCGTTATCTAAAGGCAGATTCGGTGCAGGCGCGACTTCGACATTATGATATATTTCAGTTCGGGAATTAACAATTGTGGCATAAGCAGTGGCGCCTTGCGGAATTGCAATATATCGCCCGGTACCAGCTAAATTGGGCGCACCTTCTTCATTGGCAAGGAAAATGCCCGGAATACCGAATGATTTCATCGGGATACCGTCAATTTCAGTTTCTTCAATACACATTTGATGCGTACTAAATATGATTTCAAGACCAGCATCGGTTTCAGATACGATATTGAACATTGGGTGCTTGCCCCAATTATTAGTGTATTTTATTATTTCGCTGTTTGCCGCAAACAATACGGCAAATAGAAATAATATACTAAAGACTATTTTTGTGCGCATTGCGCCCTCCTGATTTTTTAGATTGTTTTTTTTATTGATTCGCATTATTAAAAGCAATTGTTAATAATATCTTACTCTGAAAATGATATGAGTCAACTATAATTTCATAGCCCAATAAAAATGCAGTAAAACTACAAATAATTTTTTTATCTGGTCACTATAAGTTTTCTGGTAAATTTATGTTTTGATGTTTCGAGTGTGCAGAAATAAATCCCTTTAGCAATTTGTTTTCCATTGTTATCTCGACAATTCCAATTGAGAGAATAGTTGTTGGCGGTTAGTTGTTGGTTATTGGATAATGTGCGGACAATTCTTCCGGAAGCGTCGTATATTTTCAATGAGACTTGGGTCGGTTCGGCAAGCGTGAAGTTAATATTAACTAATTTGTGTGCAATGGGATTGGGTCTAATCGGATAAAGCATCGTTTTTACGAGTTGATTGTTTGGCGAGTATTCTTCAATGCCGAGCGTAAATCCTTTTATCATTATATCGTCAAGATAAATTTTACGCTGATATAATCCTTTATTGACAAACGCAATATAAACATCTTGCCCGCTATAACCATTCAACGGTAAAACAAATTCACTGTAGCCAGTGTTATTGAAACGAAACTCCCCGAGTATCACATTGAAATCATTGATTGCATAACCAGTAGTCGAAAGCCGCACCTGTAATGTTTCATAATTGATTGCTGAATGCGAACGGCACCAAAATCTTAATTCGGCACTTGCGGTCGGAAGATTGATTTGCTGAGTTACCAGCCAGTCGTCATTACGCAGAGTCGAACTTTCATAACGACATTCGGCATATCCAGTTCCAGTGTGAGGTGACATTGTGCCTCTGACCCAAAATTGCGCGCCGTTGTCATTGTTATAAACCGTCCAACCGGGTGGTGGGAAAAATACATCTTCAAAGCCAATTTCGAATAATATCCACCTGACCTCAGTTAATGATGCTTTGCGGTCGTTAGTGATATTTTCATCATTATTCAAACGGGTGCAGACTTTGACTGTGCAGATTTCCGTAGCAATCGGATACCAAGGAGAGAAATATAAAAATGTGTCGCGACCCGGCGCGAGCGATATATTCTTGGTATCAGTGTATCTTAAAACGCCATTAGCATTGACAATCGAACAAGTTACCGGGAAATTAGTCTGTTCCAGAATACCCAAGTTTCTAATCAATGCCTGCGGATACTGCAGAACATTTAATGCAACATTTGCCAGCGGATACATTATCGAATCTACCCCGACATCATTTGTTTTCTGTGTCGGTGTGCTAAAACCGATACCAGTAATATCGTCAATGTACCAGCCGGGAAGAGTATAATAACCGTCGCTACCAAAGTGAAACCGGATTAAAAAGTGCTGGCCAGATAGCACCGGCAGATTAAATATTGCCTGATTCCAATCGTGCGTTCCCGAATAACACGATTCATTGGGAATCGCCGGATTAACGTAAATTACGAACCCATTATAACCAGTCGCCGGATAAAGTAATTGCCAGGATGCGCCGTTATCGGTTGAGATTTTGACATTACCGCCATCATAATATTCGTCAGTGTCATACCAATGCCAGAATTTGAGCACCGGATAATTTGTGTTAGCGGTATAATCAGGACTGGTCAGTTTCCAGTTGGCGTAATTGGGGTAATTGCTATTCAAACCGGTTGACCAGCATTTTTCACCAGAATGCGATTGATAAGGACCAAAATTGACTTTGCCCCATTGCCAACTGCTTCCAGCCGGGCTCGCATAAAAACAACCGGTGCCATCTTCAAAATTTTCAAGATAGTTGGTGATAACTCGGGTAGTTATTATTTTAATGTCATTGGCAGGATTTTCGTCATTGGTCAGAATCGTAGCTATCTTAATTGAACAGGTCTCAAGGGTTGTCGGTGTCCAGGGCAGGAAATTTACTAATGTATCAAAACCAAAAGATAAAGATATTATTCTGGTGTTGGCATATCATAATATTCGGTTTGTTCCAAAAATTGAACAGGCCACCGGGAAATTTATCTGATTGAGACTGCCAAAGTTTTTTATTTTTGCCCGAGGTATTAAGATTTTATTTATGGTTTGTAAAGTGTCCGGGTTTGTGACTGCCTCAACACCAACATCATTCGGTGTGATGACATTAACCGAAGTGCACAGAGTATCATTAGCGTGCCACTGGTCCTGATTGAATGTTATGTATGATGAAACCGGATAAGTTCCGATAATTGCGTTCCATTGTGGAAAAGTAATCGTGGCTGTGTCATTAGCATCAATTATCACCTGCGCAATGGTATGATTATAACTATTGTCAATTTTGAATGTGATACTAAATGTATCTGTGTAGCCGCCCCAGTTTTTGATTCTGACTTGCGGATTGATATTACTGCCGGCGCTGATTTGTGCCTGCGGTTCAATGATTGAGATTAAACCGATATCGTGAACATTACCGCCGGCTTGAATTGCAACATTCTTTTCATAGGGTATAGAATTTTTTGCGGTTACCGTCACTGACATTATGCCGGGTAAGGGTGAATATATCACAAATGAAATCATTCCAGCGCTATTGGTGTAACCCTGTTCATAAATTATGCCACCCATCATTAAGCAAACTAGGGCATTGGCAAGTGGATTGCCAGATTGCAAAACGGTTAAACTGTAATTCTGTGGACCGGTCTGAATTATAGTATCGTGTATGATGGTTAAAGGTTGTGGAACTTTGGTGTAAAGCGCGAGTTCCGGGTCGCCGAATAAATTCCATTCCTTATATCGCATATCAGTGTAGTTCAAGGGTCGAATTGAATCAAGAATAAACTTGGCTCTTCTTGTTGCATCACCTAATTTAAGAACATTATCTTGAAAAACCGAGCGGAAATATCCTTTGAAAACCGTACCGCGTAAAGTCGCCAAACCCGTACCAGAAGTGGCAATTGTGGTTCCAAAGAATCCAACCGCACCTTTAAAATTAGCCGGGGTTCCGACGGTTAAAAATCTATTGCCGAGATAAGTTGTTTCAGATAAAGACATAGTAGCGCAGGTCCCGGATATTACGAGCGGTAATTTGTTACCATTATTGGTTTGGTCCGGGTTAAGTCCAAAATGCCACCAATTAACGGTCGCCAACCCACGGTAAGTGATGTAAGCACGACCGTCGTTGACTGCGTTGATGACATCATCGGTTGAGTCACCGAACTCGGTCGCAAATGAATCAATCCGAATATAATGATTGTTGCGCCAGAAGTTATGAACATAACGGGAATTTTCCCAATAGATTGAGTCAATATCCCAGTCATTATCAACCAGTGTTGTGCCTTTTAAATACCAAGTGGTATCGGCAAGATAAGGATTCCGTTCGTAGCGCAAAGTTTTCGCAACTATTGTGCTGCATTGACGCGGATATAAACAGGGAAATCGGCCAATAGATAGTTCAATCAACGGGTTGCCAGTGCCGGTTAAATCCGCATAATAATCATCCGAATTTCCGACTGCCGGTAAGCGAAGCCCGTTGCCAACCAATAAAACATATTCGGGTCTTGTTTCCCAATTAAAATAAGCATTGTAAATATAATTACGGATTTGAGTCGGCGAACTGCCGATTTCCGACAAAGTGACGATTTTTGCTTTAATGCCTTTTTTAGTTTTCCATTCTGCCAGCGGCTGAACTTCGCTAACAAACATATCATTGGTTATAATTAAATATTTTGCACCAGATTCGCAAAATGCGATGCTGATTAATATTAAAAGAAAGAATGTGATTTTCTTCATAGAATAAAATTATGATTTAAGAAGGACGTGATGTCAACCCCGCACAAACCATAAGAATTTCAACGCAGAGGACGCCGAGAAAAATATCCACAAAAACAAGAAAGACACAGAAGCACTTAACACCGAACAACACCGAAAACCACCGAGTTTAATTTTATGCATAAATTTTTTTTACGGTTCGGTTAGCCCCAATTTTTATGATTTCACAAATACTGGATATTGGCAAATTTTATCTATGTTATTAATATTTAAATGCTTGTATACTCTAC
>CAZXRM010000098.1:0-5931 GCA_964642595.1 uncultured bacterium | reverse complement strand
CAGGTCATTGGAATATTATATTCTTTCAGAACCGGATAAGCGTATTTATAGACCGAATAATATCCGTCATCAAAACAGATTATGACTTTTCGTGTATCATTGTCTTGAGAAAATCCCAAAGAAAATAATATTATAGAAAGAAAAAATGAATTTTTAAGAATTTTCAAATAATTTTGAGTTTTGACTGTTAACTTTTGGCTTCTTGTTAAACTGCTCATAAGCAATAGTTGTTGCTTCCCGTCCTCGCGGTGTTCGGTGTAAAAACCCTTTTTGCACCAGATATGGCTCATACACTTCTTCAATTGTCTCGCTGTTTTCACCCAATGCAATGGCTAAGGTATTTATGCCAACCGGACCGCCGCCGAATTTATCAATAATTGTCAGAATTATCCTTTTATCCATCTCGTCTAAACCATTTTTATCAACTTCCAGTTTTTCCAGGGCATATTCAGCAATCTCTTTATCAATAACCGGTTTGTTTTCGACCTGGGCAAAATCCCTGACTCTTCGCAATAAACGGTTTGCAACCCTTGGCGTACCCCGTGCACGCGATGCAATCTCAAGACTTCCCTGGTCATTTATCTCAATTTCCATAATTTTGGCTGAACGCTGGACAATTAGATATAACTCCTCCGGCGGGTAATAGTCTAAGTGAAACGACATACCAAAACGGGCGCGTAAAGGTGCGGTTAATAAACCAGACCGGGTTGTCGCACCGATTAGAGTGAAATTTTTAATCGGGATTTTACAACTTCTTGCACCGGGTCCCTTATCAAGCATAATATCAATCGAAAAATCGTCCAGAGCCGGATAAAGATATTCTTCGACCGATTTATTAGTCCGGTGCACTTCATCAATAAAAAATACCTCTTTATCCTCAAGATTTGTCAGAATTCCACATAAATCAGCCGGCCGCTCTAAAACCGCGCCGGTTGTTGATTTGATGCCAGACGACATCTCATTGGCAATGATATTAGCAAGTGTCGTTTTACCCAAACCCGATGGTCCAAATAATAATACATGCTCTAACGGCTCTTTTCTCTGTTTTGCCGCTTCGATAAATACTGCGAGATTTTCTTTAATCTTTTTCTGTCCGATAAAGTCCGATAAACTCTTAGGTCTAAGCTTGATATCAAAAACTTCTTCGCCTTCTAATTTTTGTGGTGATATTATCCGCGTCGAATTATCTTTAGTCATATTTAATTAACCACAGATAAACACAGGCAGACACTGCCTGAAATATTGTTTAATTCTTTTTCTGTGTTCATCCGTATTCACCAGTGGTTTAATCTCTTTATCTGACACTAAATTGCTCTTTTGCTCCATTGCTATTTGCTCATTTTAAGAATAGTCTTTATCAACTCTGAAGTATCTTTCTTTGCCCAGTCCGGAATATCGGATATTTTTTGCATTGCTTCCCGGTGCGAAAAACCAAGGTTGCGCAAAGCGGAAATCACATCCTTGTGGCTGTCTGGTATGGCTGCGTTTTCTTCCGCCGATTTTCTCAAGTTAAATACAATCGTTTCGGCTTTTTTCTGTCCAATACCGGGAATTGTTTTAAACAAATCAACTTGATTTTTATCAATCGCTTCCGTAATTTCTTCCGGGCTTAATCTCGACAAAATACTGATTCCAGCCCGTCCTCCGATACCGCGAACCGAAGTTAAAATGTTAAACAACTCTTTATCTTTTTCGGTTCTAAAGCCGTACAATTCCATTCCGCTTCTGGTAAATACGGATTGAACAAAGATTGTTGCGTCTTTATGCAACTCGGTTGATTCAGCAAATGGAAACGGCACATTAACCAAAAACCCAATCCCATTGCAGTCAATTACCAGGGAAGTTGCCTGTTTTAGTATGACTTTTCCTGTTAACAAAGCAATCATTTCTATTTTGCAACTTGAAAATTTTTCATACGATTAATCGCATTATAGGAATAAGCAACTGCCAAAGCATCGCAGGTATGCTCATTAATCTTGTCGTCCAGGGAAAAAATCCGGTGCACCATATAACTGATCTGCTGTTTGGACGCCCGTCCATTGCCGGTCAGAATTTGCTTAACCTTGGCTGGTGTCACTTCAATAATCGGAACCTTTTCTTCATATAACATAAGAAAAATCGCACCGCGCATATGAGCTGAATATATGACGCTTCTTGCCGACTCTTTGCGAAAGAATAAAGTTTCAATCACGCACACGTCCGGTTTATGCTCTCGAATCTTCTTTCTCAAAACCGCAAGCATCTTCGATATTCTTGCCCCTAATTCTGTTTTGCTGTTAGACCTGACTATACCGAAATCAATGCATTTCTCTCCGGAAATAACGCCATATCCGGTTGCCGAAAGACCTGGGTCAAGCCCAAGCACCCGCATATTCATTGGAAATTACTTGCTCGAAGATTGAAAATTATTATCTATTCTTTTTCCATCACTGCGGTCGAGAGTTTTTCCATTATCTCGTCTGATATATCGAAGTTGCCGAACACCTTCTGTACATCCTCGTGCTCTTCCAGCAATTCGTATAGCTTCAGAACTCTTTCCGCAGTTTTTTCGTCCAGCGCAACCGTGTTCTGCGGAACACTGGTCAATTCGGCATGGCTGTATTTTATCTTTTCCTGGTCAAACGCTTTTTTTATCGCATCGAAGTTTTCCGGTGGCGTTATCACCTGATATGAACTTGTGTCGGTTTTGACATCATCTGCACCGCCGTCTAAAGCAATCGAGAAAATCTTGTCCTCGTCATTACCCTCGCGAGGAATCATAATTATACCTTTGGGAATAAACTGCCATGCAACGCAACCGGCAGTGCCAAGATTGCCGCCGTATTTGGCAAAGATATGCCGCATCTCGGCTGTTGTACGATTTTTATTGTCGGTCAGCGCTTTGACAATTACTGCAACTCCACCCGGACCATAACCCTCGTACTCGATTTCTTCGTAAGTTACACCAGGTAACTCACCGGTTCCTTTTTTTACTGCCCGCTCAATATTGTCCGCCGGCATATTTACTGCCTTGGCTGATTCAACTGCGGTCCGCAATCGGGGATTAGCATTTGTATCACCACCTCCGATTTTGGCGGCGGTCGTTATTTCACGAATCAATTTGGAAAATATCTTACCTCGTTCAACATCGGCTTTACCTTTTTTATGTTTAATGGTTGCCCATTTCGAATGTCCTGACATAAATCATCTCCTATATAAGATAAAAATTATTATCTTTGCTAATTAAATTTATTTATAATATCTTACCTTGCGCAAACTAAAAGTCAAGATTTATAAATGTTAATATTATAATACCTTAAAGGCTAATCCCAAAGCGAGCGTCTCTTTAATCTGAATGTCGGTTTCGACTTCTTTTTCATAGAGAAACTGCGTATATAAATTTACCATCAGATATTTAGTAATGCTGGCCGTAAAAATATTTTCCCAGTTCACATCCGGTGATTTCCAGTTGTCGTTAGGCGATGTACCGGAACGGAATAACGCCTGGAAAAGAGTTAATTTACTCGAATAAGTTATCTTCTCTTGTGCGATTGGTGTTTTAAAATCAGTAACAAACTCAAGACCGCCGTCATTCGCAGCATAAGTAGTATCAAGTTGTTGACGAAAACCAAATCCAAATCGTGCATTCCATTCCATTTTATTCTGTTTAGCAAGAGTCCGGGCGATACCAAAACTTTCCGTGAATTTTATTGGATTGATTGGTCGGTATTTTATCGTATTTCTCATATCAATAAACTGGGTTTCAATTCTACCGCTTATAAATGGGTCAACCAAAACTCCTAATGTAAATCGCAGTAAAGATTCAAAATCAATCAGGTCAGTTGATTTTATTGGTGATGACCATTTCTTAACCGTGTTATTTACTTTAACTTGATTAATGGTCTGGCCAAATGCTATTTTCAAGGTATTTTTATTATTGAGTTTCGAAGAAAGTTGTTTTTCCAGAAGCGAGTTGGAATTAAATGCCCATGACATAAGACCAATTTCGGTTCCTGCCCAGTTATTACTGTAAGCATTCTGGGTTAAGGTTAGATTTGCATCAACTGATTTCGTCCACGCTTCGGCGTTCACTCGTGCCAACAAAACAATTAACATTAAAAATAATATTTTTTTCATATTTTCTCCTTTTCTAAACTCATATAGTTTATCCGATTAAAGTATTCTGTCAATTATCTTAACTAAATCAGTATTTATTGACTTAATTGATATTTTTTGTATGATATGGCTGGATGTTATTAAATCTGATATTTGGGATAACCGGTCTTATTGGTAGTGCCATTGCAATCTGGCAGTTGATTGTCTATCTGCAATCCCGAAAAAAATCCGTACTCAGCGAGCACGATGTAAAAGCTATTCTTGAAGAACTTGACCGGCGCGGTGTAATTTCTTATGTCGGAGGATTAACCGAAGCACCCAAAGCGATCCGCTCTCTCTTTGACGACGGCTTATTATTGATGAAAGTATTTAAATGGGATGAGGCAATCGTCCAGTTCAAGAAAGCGCTGACTAAAGCATACGGTACTGAACTCGTCGCGCTTTATAATTTTATCGGTCAGTGTCATTACACCGGGACGAATTGATGATGCGTTAAAAAGTTTTGAGAAATCTTTAGTGTTTGCCGAAGACGTTAATGACAATAAAGGTAAGGCAACCGTACTTCATAATATCGGTCGGATTTATCTGGTGAAGGGTGATTATACAAAAGCGACTTTTTACAACGAAGAAGCAATGAAATTATATATGGAAACCGGCGACAAGGAAGTGAAAGCAAATGCCTTAAATAACAGCGGCAAATTTTATCAGGTCAAAGGTGATTTAAATAAAGCGCTGAAGTGTTATGAGGAAGCAAAAATACTCTACGAACAAATTGACCTGAAAGAAGGAGTAGCCAACCAACTTGGCAATATCGGGCTGATACATCAAATCCAAGGCGATTTGGATATTGCGATAACCTATCACGAATATGCGCAAAGAATCAATATTGAACTGGATAAAAAAGAAGGCATTGCGAAAAATCTTAACTCGCTTGGGTTAATTTATAAAACGAAGGGTGATTTCGATAAAGCCCTGACTTATCTGGAAGATGCAAGAAAAATAAATGACCAGTTGAGTAGTAAAGAAGGAGTTGCGAAAAATTTAAGCAATATCGGATTGATTTACCAAATCAAAGGAGAGCTCGATACCGCTTTGAAATATTTTGAAGATGCTCGGAAACTAAACGAAGAACTGGGGAACAAAGAAGATGTTTCGAAAAATCTCGGCAATATTGGGCTCATTTATTGGATAAAAGGCGATTTGGATACCGCTTTG
The DNA here is from genome assembly GCA_964642595.1 of uncultured bacterium. GTDB lineage: Bacteria > Hydrothermota > Tepidihabitantia > Tepidihabitantales > CAIPLT01 > CAIPLT01. Next base: position 621 of record CAZXRM010000098.1, on the reverse strand, counting down.
AAATATTACGAAGACGCCAAAAAGATTAATGAAGAACTGGAGAGAAAAGAAGGTATTGCCATAAATCTCGGTAATATCGGACTCATTTATCATGCTAAGCATGATTATGCCCGAGCAATGAAGACTTTTCTTGATGCTAAAAAACTGCACGACGAACTGGGCAATAAAGAAGGCGAGGCAGTGACGATTTCTAATATCGGTGTTGTCTATTTTGACCAGGGTGATATGGACAATGCATTGAAATGCTATCTGGAATCAAAAGACCTGTATGAAAAAATCGGTGGTAAAAAAGGTATTGCCATCCAACTCACCAATATTGCTGAAATCCACGAGAAAAGAAACGAGATTGAAAAAGCGCTCGATTCTTATAATCGGGCGCTGGAACTTTTCAAAGAAATTAAAGCCAAAAGAAATATTGAACAGACTGAAAAAAACATCCGAAGACTTAAACCGACCGCAGTTTAACGGTATAATAAGCAGTTACTATTAACCCCGCACCAATTCTCAAATTCAGTAATGACAGATAATATAAAATGTCCTATCAATATAATCTAAAAAGAATAGGTGCGGGGTGTCGTCGCAACAGTAAATAGCAAATGATATTCCAACTATAAAATCGCA
>CAZXRM010000097.1:0-6009 GCA_964642595.1 uncultured bacterium | reverse complement strand
TCTTGCGATTAATGTTGAAATTGGTTTTGGGCATCCTAATTATCTTGATTATATAGTTCAAACACTCAAGCAGATAAGGTCAGGAATCGAGGTTGAATATTGGGATGTTATAAATCAGGAAAAAGGATTTACCCGACTTTTTTGGCAGGCATCAAAAAAGATATATTCAATTGGCGCAAAGGGTGGTATGATGACTGACTTGTATAATAAAATTCGTCAAAGAGCAAATATACCTATATTCCCGATTTGCACAATTTCAAAGCAACAATATGATAGAATTTTAGTTTCGCATCCGTTATTAGCGCGATACTTGCAAAATGTCTGGTATATACACGGCGAAATCGCTGCGCCCAAGGAATGCCGGATGTGTAATATAGAAAAGGTTGTTGTGCCAATAAATGAAACAAAAGAGAAGTTTGTTGAATTCGGAGTTAAACCAGATAATATTTTTGTAACCGGGCTACTAATTGATGAAGATTTAGTAAACTGCGCAGAAGATAATTATCGAAAAAGAACCGCTCGCATTAAGTCGGATAAACCTTTGACCATTGGATTTTTTATATCGGGTGCTTATCCTGAGCCACACATTAGCAAAATTATTGCTGCGATAAAGTCGATCAGCAAAGAAAATTATCGTGCGATTGTTTTTATTGGTACTGAGATTGAAAAAACAAAGGAATTTATTAAGCGGTTAAATAAAATCCAAATTCAAACTAAATCTTCAATTTTATTTGTACAGGGAAAAAGCCGGCGAGATTATGTAAAACGGATAAACCGGTTATTGCCATTGCTTGACTGTTTTGTTGCAGCAAGCCACGAACATACAAACTGGGCTTTGGGTCTGGGTTTGCCGATGTTTGTTTTATTCCCGATGATTGGCAGTTATGCGATAGAGAATTTTAAGTTTGCTTATGAACAGGGCGTAGCTTATCCTTTGCAATCAATTGCGGATGCACAAAATTTAGACACGATAATTTTACAATTAAGGAAAACAGGGGAACTGGTAAAAATGGGGGAAAGGAGATTTGGAAAATTTCCAATTGACGGGGTAAAAAAGACGGCATTGGAAATCATAAAAAATTAAAATTTCCCGAGTCCGATACCAGACTTTACATTAGACTTTTCACTACATTTCACCTTAGATTTAACCCGTCATTTGATGATATACGGCTTGCCAGATGTGAAACTGCTTGAAAAACGAGATGGCTTATTAGGTGAGTTTCGATTTGGCAATTTAGACGGTCTTTTTGCAGTCAAATTAGTCGTCAAAAATCCAGTCAATTTGGACGACTTCAAAGACCCCCTGGATAAAGGGGGAGATACCAGAGACGCCAGCCCGTCACTGCACCCGGGCGGGTTTTAAGAATTTACCACAGAGACACCAAAGAATTTCTTTGTGACCTTTGAGACTTTGTGCCTTTGTGGTTTATTCCTTCCTAAATATCAAAGAGCAGTCCCTTTAACAGGGAATTTCTAACATTAGTATATTATAACATAAAATATAAATTTGTCAAGTGGTATTTTAACTACAAAGACAGTAGAGAAATCAGAGAACAGTTTAATGTCTTGACTTAATTTATATTCTTGTTAATATGGCAAATAAGTAGATATGTTCAGATTAGAAAGGTAGAAAAATGAAAAATTTAATATTAATAATAATCTTAAGCATTTTAGTTATATGTACCAGTCAAGCGACAGCGAAAGCGGATGAGATAAATTCGTTGTATCGGATTTTCGTTGATGGCAAATATGGTTTTATTGACAAGACCGGTAAAATCGTTATCGAACCCAATCTGGAATTTGCCTGGAAATTTAAAGATGGTATGGCAGTTATAAAAAAGAATGGTAAATATGGTTATATTGATATTGCCGGCAAAATCGCAATCAACCCTCAGTTCACAAATGCTTACGATTTTTCCGACGGATTGGCTTTGGCGAAGAATAACGGTCAATTGTTTTATATTGATAAATCGGGCAAAACAGTAATCAATCTTAAGTTTGACGACGGCGATATTTTTACCGAAGGTTTGGCGTTGTTTATGGATGGTTTCAAATATGGTTATATTGACCGGACCGGTAAGGTTGTGATTAAATCGCAATATTTTAATGCCGGAGTTTTTTCTGAAGGACTGGCATATGCGGCAATTGAAGGCAAGTTCGGTTATATTGATAAGACCGGTAAAGTAATCATAAAATCTCAATATGATGAAGCCGGTGATTTTTCCGAGAATCTCGGTGTCGTAAAAACTTCAGGTAAATGGGGATATATTGATAAGACGGGCAAGTATATAATAAATCCGCAGTTTGATGATGCGTATAATTTTTCTGAAGGACTGGCAACAGTTAAGACCGATAAGCAATTTGGTTATATTGATAAAACCGGTAAGTTTATCATCGAACCACAGTTTGATGATGCATGGAAGTTTGCTGAGGGAATGGCGGCAGTTAAAAATGACGGCAAATGGGGATTTATTGATAAGACCGGTAAACTTGTCATCCAGCCGAAGTTTGAACAGATCGAACGATTTACCGATGGTTTCGCATTAATTAAAATTAATGGTAAATGGGGTTATATTGACAAAACCGGCAAATATATCTGGGAGCCGACAAAATAATAATTATCAATCAGAAAATAACCGCAAAAAACAAAGGGTGCGGGGTTGACTTTATTTTTTTCTCTAATATAATTAGGTTATGAATAACAACGAATGGGTCCGTTGGTTTGACACGCTCAACCTTAATGATTTGCCATCGGTTGGTGGTAAAAATGCTTCTTTGGGCGAGATGTGTTCGACCTTGAAAGAATACGGTATTAAAGTCCCGGAAGGTTTTGCGATTACAACCGAGGCATATCGTCATTTTTTGGAAGAGAACGGGCTGGAAACTAAAATAAATAACGAATTTTTGGCGCTTAAGGAAAAACGACGCGATTTGCAGTCGGTCGGTCGTTATATTCGTCACCGGATTCGCGGTGCTGAGTTTCCCCAAGAATTAAAAAAGACAATTAAAGAAGCATATTTTGAATTATGCCGGCAAGCCGGGGAAGAAGACTGTTCAGTTGCAGTGCGCTCCAGTGCTACGGCCGAAGACCTGCCGGATGCGAGTTTTGCCGGCCAGCAGGATACTTTCTTAAATATCACGGGCGTTGCGGAATTGATTGAAGCAATTACCAAATGTTTTGCATCATTGTTTACTGACCGGGCAATCGCCTATCGGGAAAACCGCGGTTTTGACCACAGTAAAATTGCTCTGTCGGTTGGTGTTCAGAAGATGGTTCGTTCGGATTTGGCCGGCGCCGGAGTAATGTTCACAATTGATACCGAATCCGGATTTGATAAGGTCGTTTTCATCTCGGCAACTTTAGGGTTGGGCGAGACAATGGTGCAAGGTCAAATCAGTCCCGATGAATATTATGTGTTCAAACCTTTTCTTGAAGATTCAAAGTTCTCGCCGATTATTAAGCGGTCGCTCGGAACCAAAGAACGCAAGATGATTTTTGTCGAGGGCGAAACGGTCAAAACTCGAATGGTTGACTGCCGAAAAGATGAGCGGGACAAATATGTATTAACCGATAATGAAATTTTGCAATTAGCCCGCTGGGCAAAGACAATCGAAAATCATTATTCAAAAAAACGCGGGGAACCGACACCGGTTGACATCGAATGGGCAAAAGACGGCAATAATAATGAAATGTATATTGTGCAGGCGCGCCCGGAAACCGTGCATTCGCAAAGAAAAATTGATTGCGTCAAAGAATATCATTTGAAAGAAAAAGGCAGGGTCTTGGTCGAGGGAAGAAGTGTCGGCTCATCAATCGCGACCGGCCGGGTGTGCAAGATTGCCAAGCCGGAAGAGCAATCGAGTTTTGATGACGGTGCAATTTTGGTAACTGAAATGACTGACCCGAATTGGGTGCCGATTATCCGAAGGGCATCAGCAATTGTTACCGATTCTGGCGGTCGGACTTGTCATGCTGCAATCGTTTCCCGCGAGTTCGGGATTCCGGCAGTAGTTGGCACGGGCAACGGCACGAAATTAATTGAAGATAAATCAAATGTAACAGTTTCTTGTATCGAAGGCGATGTCGGCAAGGTGTATGAAGGAAAACTGAAATACGAAATCGAAGAAATTGCGATAAATAAAATTCCCAAGACCAAAACCAAGGTGATGGTTAATATTGCCGACCCGTCACAGGCATTTCGCATCGGTCTTATGCCACAAGACGGGGTCGGACTGGCACGGCTTGAATTTATTATCAATAATATCATCGGCATTCATCCCTTGGCTCTGGTTGATTTTGATTCACTCAAAGATACAGAATTGAAAGAAAAAATCAAAGAGAAAATCGGCGTAACGCCGGGACCGACCGATTATTTTATAGACAAGTTGTCCGAAGGCATTGCGACAATTGCTGCCGCGTTTTATCCTAATGATGTTGTGGTGCGGATGTCAGATTTTAAAACTAATGAATACCGAGAACTGCTGGGCGGTAAAATTTATGAACCGAAAGAAGAAAATCCGATGCTCGGATTTCGGGGTGCGTCCAGATATTACAGCCTAGAATACCGGCGCGGTTTTAATCTGGAATGCATCGCGGTAAAAAAAGTGAGAGAAGAGATGGGGCTGACCAATGTGATTCCGATGATTCCGTTCTGCCGGACTCCGGAAGAAGGCAAAAAAGTGATGGAAGTGTTTAAGGAAAATGGTTTGGTCCGCGGGCAAAATGGTCTTAAAGTTTATGTGATGTGCGAGATACCAAGCAATGTTATTTTAGCCGAAGATTTCGCACAGATTTTCGACGGATTTTCAATCGGGTCTAATGATTTAACGCAGCTAGTACTTGGATTAGACCGCGATTCCGGTTTGGTTGCGAAACTATTTGACGAGCGTAATCAGGCAGTTAAAAATATGATTAGTCAGGTTATCAAACGGGCACAACCGCTTGGTTGTAAAATCGGCATCTGCGGTCAGGCGCCGTCCGATTTTCCTGAGTTTGTCGAGTTTTTAGTTAATGAAGGGATTGATTCGATTTCGGTCAATCCAGACAGCCTGTTAAGTGTCAGAAAAAAAATAAATGAATGCGAGGAGAAAAAATGAAGTCAAAATATTATATCTATATATTGCTGTGTTCTATCATTATGCTTTTTATCGGATGCCCGAAAAACGAGCAAGGCAGAGTTATTGCCAAAGTCAATGGCGATGTTATTTCTGAAAATGAATTCGTTAAAGCATTGCCCAGAGGATTTGCGTCGGATTCGATGGAACAGGCATACCGTAAATCGTTAATTGACCGGATGATTGTAAAGAGACTTTTTATTCAGGAAGCTAAAAAACTGGGGATGGATAAAGAACTACAGTTTTCTATGGAAAAAGATATGCAGTCGATTTTAATTCAAGCCCTGTATGACGATGTCGTGACCAAGAATGTCAAAATTAATTCGCAGGAAATCGAGAGCGCAAAAAAACTGCTTGTAACGGAAATCCATTTAAAGTCAATTACCGTACCGGATGAAAATGTCGCGCAAGTAGTGAGTGACGAAATCAAAAAAGGCGCCGTATTTGAATCGCTGGCGGTCAAGTTTTCGAAAGACCCGACTGCAGCTAACGGTGGTGATATGGGTTTTATGCCGGCACTTTATCTGGAACCGGCCGTACGGGAACAGGTGCTGAAAATGAAACCGGGCGATATCAGCGCACCGATTGAAACCGAAGAAGGTTATAAAATCGTCAGTTTTATAGATAAACAGGTGAAAATCGACAGCGCTCCGGATTTAAAAGAGCAGGCGCGTCAGTTTGTTGAACAAGAAAAAAGCAGTAAACTGGCAAAAGATTATCTGAAAAATATTGACGAGCGACTGGAATATAATCCGGAAGGTTTAAAAGTTTTTCATAAGAATTATGACCAGATGACGCCAGCCGACGGTGAAATCTGGGTTGTCAAAAAAGACAAGAAAAAAATCGTGTATGCGAAAAATCTTATACATATTGCCAAAGATTTTCCGAATATGC
>CAZXRM010000096.1:4380-6033 GCA_964642595.1 uncultured bacterium | reverse complement strand
CTCCAATATAATTTAACACGATAAGAAAAGTATAAGTCAATTACACCAATTTGTCAAATGCTTTTAATAAGTTAGGTTATATACAACAAGAAAAATTAAACACTGAATAATACCGAATTTTTATTTGGTATTATCAAGGTTGTCAATGTTTAATTACTGATGCACAAAGCGTGATACAGGGCATGGAAAATATGATTGACTTTAATGGTTTAGTCGCGATATAATATATATTAGTAGAATAATTTAGTAAAACATTAGAAAGTAAAAACTCTAAAATGAAAAGATTAATCGTAATCCTGTGTTTGTTTATCGCTACCGAAATTTTTGCGGAAGGTGCACGTTATCTTATTATTACCGCTGACCAGTATTATGATGCAGTACTTCCTTTAGCTGAATGGAAATACAAAAAAGGATTAATGCCTAAAATTACCAAGATATCTGAAATCGGAAATCAAGCGGTAAATATAAAATCCTATATCAGAAATGCCTATAATACCTGGTCTCCCCGTCCCGAATATATATTGTTAGTCGGAGATAAAAATGCGATTCCTTACGGTATCTATCTCCCGGATTGGACATTATATTATCCCGAGGGACTCGGAACCTGGACCGACCAGTATTATGTTAACCTGACCGAAGGCACGGATTATCGAGATGATATCAGTATTGGCCGGTTCCCCTGTGCGAACGCATTTCAGTGCTCGGTAATGGTTAATAAGACGTTATCTTACGAACAAGCAACAAATATGAAAGCAACAAACTGGTTTGCCAAAGCGACTTTATGTGCCAGGGATGATGAAGAGAATGTGAACTTCAACAGTTATTACCGGTCTGCTTGCCGGAAAATACAAAATGTACTCACCAATGCCGGGTTTGCAAAAGTTGATACATTTTTTGCATCAGACAGTGCGAACCGGGATTCAGTTGAACATGCGGTAAATAATGGACGGGGATATTTAACTTACCGTGGCAGTACATCATCAACCAGCGATAATTGGCGTCCGCCATTTGTCATCAGATATGACAGCATTATAAATGATTCGATGCCGTGCGTGGTTCTTGGCACGACCTGCCGGAATATGTTTTTTCCGGAACAATTGCCGACTTTTCCCGAACCAACAACTGCTGCTGGAAATAATTGGATGAGAAAAGGTGATATAAACATTCCGCAAGGGGCAGTTGCATATTTGGGTACAACAACCCATTTCTGCGCTGGTTTTGATTCGGGTCAGGTATATTGGCGAAATGCCGCCGCTGTGAAATTTTACCAGGCATTAACTAATGAAACAACCTATGTATTAGGAAAAACAATTAAAAAAGTTAAGGACAGTACATTTACCTGTTGTTCCCTTTATACTTTGGGAAAAACCAATCGCGCTACTGCCTGTTCGGTTGCTTATATGGAATGGAACCTTCTGGGCGACCCAGAACTAAATCTTCGGGCCTCAATTCCTAAATTATTATCAGTCACTTATGATACAATAATATCTATTGGGAATCAGATATTGGCAATTACGGTTAAATGCGATGGTGTCCGGTTAAAGAACGCTTTGGTCTGCATCATAATGGACTCGACTATTTATCAATATGGTTATACTGATGCTAATGGAAATGTTAATTTCTCAATAAATCCTCTTTATCCAGGGCAAATTT
>CAZXRM010000096.1:2844-4280 GCA_964642595.1 uncultured bacterium | reverse complement strand
GATGCTAATGGAAATGTTAATTTCTCAATAAATCCTCTTTATCCAGGGCAAATTTCAATGACCGTAACCGGACGGAATGGAATTCCTTTCAGGGGTAATATCAATATATCACGCGCTCATGATGTCGGGGTCACAAGTATAATCGAACCAATCGGGATTACAGATTCGACATTATCTTTGACACCCAAGGCGATGGTTAAGAACTTCGGAATTTCAACCGAGACATTTAATGTCAAACTGTCAATCCCGACCGTAAATTGGTCAAGCAGTAAATCAGTGAGTAATCTTGCTCCCGGAGAAGAAAGAATGATAATGTTTGATACCTGGCAAATTCCGGTCCGGGGTAATTATCAGGTTAAATGCTCAACCGAATTAACAACCGATATGCTGACCGCAAATAATAAAATCGAAAATTCATTTATAATCGCAGTGCGGGATTATGCAGTCACTTCAATCGTAGCACCGCTCGGCATTATTGATTCTGCTTCATACGTAACACCTAAAGCACGAATTCACAATTTTGGAAATGTGCAGGAGATTAATATACCGGTGATAATGAATATTGGGGGCACTGCGTATTGCGACACGCAATTAGTCACGCTCAATGCCGGAGATTCAACACTAAGAAGCTTTAACCGGATTCTTACTACCATTCCGCGTGGCAATTATGCAGTCTGTTGTTCATCAAAATTAACTCATGACTATAATACAACTAATAATTTTGCGGCTGGTTCGTTTAGTATAAGAGTCAGAGATTTTGCCGCGGGCACTATTACACAACCATCGAGTCCGATTGATTCCGGAGCGGTCATCATTCCCAAAGCATGGGTTCATAATTATGGCACGGCTGATATCACAAACGGTTCGGTTGTTTTATCAATTGATAGCACTCAATACTTGAGCAGTAAGATTATCTCGCTTGGTGCTAATGATTCATCCGAAATTGTTTTTGATACATTTGTGTCAAATATTACTCGTAAAAATTACACAATGAGATGTCTGACCTCGATGACTGGAGATATGGTTACTTCGAACAATCTTTCAACTAAATTAATAAGGATACGAGTCAGTGATGCCGGGGTAACACAAATTGTCGCCCCGGTTGGTTTAATTAATTTTACTTCTACTGTAACACCACGGGTGAAAATAAAAAACTTTGGCACCGAAAACAATGAGACCTGCAGCGTGACTTTTAAAATCGGCAGTATCTACACGAACACGCGAATTAAAATCTTAAATAGCGACCAGGAAGATACGGTTAATTTTCCAACTTGGACACCGGTTCAGGGTAATTATGTTACGCGATGCAGTATTGCTCTTGTCCGCGATATCCGGAAAATCAACGACACGCTTGCTGGCTCAATCTCCGTATATAATACAGATGTTGGTGTTACTCAGATTAATATTCCGACTGGCATAGTAGATTCCGGCGCATC
>CAZXRM010000096.1:0-2744 GCA_964642595.1 uncultured bacterium | reverse complement strand
GATTCAATTAATCCGATAAATCCAATAGTCCGATTGAAGAATTACGGGTCTATGACTGAAACATTCAATGTCTTTTTGAAAATCGGCAATACGTATAATAATAATCGAACCAAGACATTAAGTGCGGGAATTGAAGACACAATCAATTTCATTTCCGCAACACTGCCCAGAGGATTATTTCATGTCCGCTGCAGCACAGCACTTGCTGGAGATGCAATAAATATCAACGACACATTATCTGCTTCGGTTTTCAACCGTATAAAAAATGTCGGATTAATGCAGATTGTATCGCCACCCGACACGGTTGATTCTAGCACAATTACTATACCAATAGCGCAGGTCCAAAATCTTGGCAATACAACTGTCACATTTCCAATCAATCTTAAAATCGGCAGTTCCTATAACGAACAAAGAAACAAGACGCTTATATCCAATCAAATTGATACAATAAATTTTGCCAGCTGGTCTGCAGGCTTGCGTGGTCATTATGCAATAAGATGTTCAACCGCATTGTCCGGCGACATAATCTCATCAAACAATAAACTGCTTGATACGGTAATTGTCCGAGTGAGCAATATCGGTGTAACGCAGATTATCGCACCGATTGACTCGTTTGATTCGACCGCGATTATTTATCCGAGAGCAAAAGTAAAGAATTATGGCTCGACCAGTGCATTATTTAATGTAACATTTAAAATTGGAAATTATTCAAGCACGCGCAGTAAAATACTCGGGAGCAATATTGAAGACACGGTTAATTTCGCACAATGGATACCAAGCCGGGGAAATTTCTCCGGACGATGTAGTACAAGTTTTGACGGTGACCTCGTAAAAAGCAATGATACGATGTCAGCAAGAGTTCATATAAGAGTCAGCGATGTTGGCATTGTCGGGATTATATCGCCGACCAATGTTGTTGATTCTGGTGTTTCGCTCACACCGAAAGTGCTCGTAAAAAATTACGGCAATCAAAACGAAGTTTTTCCGATTATCCTAAAGATTGGTGATGACTTTTACGAGACTAAAACCGAAACTTTGTCATCTGGATTAATTGATACAGTCGAATTTAATATTTGGAGTCCGGTTAACACTGCAAGCAATGCAATTTCCTGCTCTACAAAATTAATTGGTGATATGAATCCGACAAATAATACAGTCAATGATTCAGTCTTTATTAGAACCGCTGATGTCGGGGTATTATCAATCACGGCGCCAACCGGTTCATTTTACTACGGAGATGTTGTAATCCCAAGTGCGGAAATAAAGAACTTTGGCAACCAACCGGAAACATTTTCCGCAGTATTTAAGCTCAGCACTTATTCAAGCTTGAAAATCATAACGATTGACGCGGGTGCAATAATGCCGGTCTATTTTGATACCTGCCGATTGCGGATGAGCGGCAGTATCATCGGGCAATGCTCGACCGCGATTGCCGGTGATATAAGACCGGATAACAATATTCTTGCTTGTTCAATTTATGTAAGATGCCGGGATGTGAGTGTCAACCAGATTATCACACCGAGCGCAACGATTGATTCGACCGAACCGATTTCACCGGTCATTCAGGTAAACAATAATGGAACCGACTCCGCAACATTTTATGTAACACTAAAAATCGACAGCACAACCCATAACATCTATACTTATATGCGGCAAAAATTTCTCGGACCAAACACATCGGATACTATGATATTCCAGCCTCTGAATTTATGTCGCGGAAATTATACTGCACGCTGCAGCACTTATCTTGACGATGATTCAATTAAAATGAACGATACACTTTCCAAAGCATTTATGGTCCGCGTCCGAAATATTGATATTATGCAGATTGTTTCACCGACCGATACGGTTGATTCTGGTGTGGTTGTAATACCGACAATAAGAATAGGAAACTATGGTAATACCAATGAAACTCTGTCCGTAACTTTAAGATTTGGGACAAATTATACGAGCACACGCAATAAATTCCTATTGGCCGGACAAATTGATACTGTAAATTTTGTGAATTTTCAACCAGTCACCCGAGGGAATATTACATTACGCTGCACATCCGCATATTTCGATTCAATCCACACGGTTTTTGTACGGATAAGAGATTGGGGCGTAACGCGTATAATATCGCCGAGCGGTACAATTGATACATCAACGAATATCACACCGCAAGCCAAGATTAAAAATTATGGTAATGTTAATTACCCGGTGTATGTGTGGTATAAGATTTATCGCGACGGTGATTCAACTGGTGTTGCAAGCGATGATTTCAGGACATTGGTTTATTCTGATTCGATAAATCTTACTATCCAGCATTTGGATTCAATGACTGCGTTATTTCGAAACTGGCATCCACCAGCTAATGGCAGTTATAGTTTATTATCATTTGTTGCATCGGATATGCAATCGAGAAATGATTCCGCAATCAGTGCAATAAATGTTACCGGTATCCAGGAAGAACAAGACCTTGGAGTTTTACCCAAAGAATTTAAATTAGGCAACAATTATCCGAACCCGTTCTTTTTACAGACCATAATAAATTATGCACTGCCCAAAGATTGTTACATCAATCTCAAAATATACAACGCATCTGGTCAAATCGTCCGAATATTAAAAGACAAGAATGAAAAAGCAGGATTTTACCGGATAAATTGGGATAGCAGAGATGAAACAGGGAAAATAGTTCCAGCTGGAATTTATTTCTATTCTCTGGAAACCAATGAATACATCGCAACAAGAAAGATGTTGATGTT
>CAZXRM010000095.1:0-6042 GCA_964642595.1 uncultured bacterium | reverse complement strand
GTGTCTTCAGTGTTTTCAGTGGTTTGAGATTGCCACGCCCGAAACGGGCTCGCAATGACAATATTGTTTTAGTATCTTCGGTGGTTAAAGTTTTCTCTGTGTTCCTTTGTATCTCTGTGCCTTTGTGGTTAAGTTGAGCTCATCTACAATTTATTTGACTTCAGTATATTTTTTAGTTATAATGTATTTCCATGTATTTTACCAATTTCAAGCGTTAATCCCGATTTTGAAATGGTCTGATACACTAAGATTTATTACAAAAGAAACAAGAAAAGGATTCAAAATGAAAGAAAAAATTATTGAAATACGATGGCATGGTCGTGGCGGTCAGGGCGTTGTGACTTGTGCTGAGCTTATTGCCAAAGCAGCGATTGACGAAGGTAAATATGCTCAATCGGCACCATCATTCGGACCCGAACGCCGCGGCGCACCCGTCGCAGCATTTTTAAGGATTTCTGATAAACCGATTCGACTGCGCTCGCAAATCGCCAATCCGGATATCGTGGTTGTTTTAGACCCGACGATTTTGACTCTGCCTGATGTCACGGCTGGTATTAAAAAAGATGCAATCTTTATTGCCAACACCAATAAACTTTTAGAAGATGTAAAATATCTTTTGGGCGTTAATGTCAATCTGAGCGTGATTGACGCAACCAAAATTGCGCTGGAAGTAATCAAGCGACCGATTACTAATACGACAATCCTTGGTTCGTTCATCCGCGTCACCAATATCGTAAAACTCGAATCGGTCAAACAGATGATTATGGAACGCTTTCCGACTAATTATGAAACTAATATCAAGGCAATGATGCGCGGTTATAATGAACTCGATATGGAAACCGATGCCAACCGCACAGTGCTCAAAGAAACAAAAGTCGCCAAGCCCGCAGCTTTTCCAAAATGGAAAGAACTGCCGGCTGGTCTGATTGTCAAACCCGGCAGTGCCAAACAGTATAAGACCGGTTCATGGCGAAGTCTGGTTCCAATCACTGATGCCTCGAAATGTATCAAGTGCGGTTTGTGCTGGATTTATTGTCCGGATTCGTGCCGCTATAAAATCGAAGACGGAACTTATGATACTAATTTTGAATATTGCAAAGGTTGCGGTATTTGCGCAAGAGAATGCCCGACCCATTGTATTGTAATGCAGGAAGAGAAGGAATAAATGGCAAAACGAGAAGGTATAGAAATTTCTATTGCAGTTGCGGAAGCGGTCAAACTTGCCAACACTGATATGGTCGCGGCATATCCGATAACGCCGCAGACCCATATCGTGGAAAAATTGGCTGAGATGGTTGCGGACGGCGAACTGAAAGCATCCTATATCAATGCCGAGTCCGAACATTCGGCAATCAGCTTGTGCCTTGGTTCTTCGATTGCCGGTGCCCGGACATTCACCGCGACCAGTTCCCAGGGCCTAGCTCTGATGCACGAAATTTTGTATATCGCGGCTGGTATGCGTCTGCCGATTGTGATGCTGGTAGTTAATCGTGCTCTGTCCGCACCGTTAAGTATCTGGGGCGACCATTCCGATGTGATGGCAGAAAGAGACACGGGCTGGCTCCAGTTGTTTGCCCAGAACGGACAAGAAGCATTTGATATGACGCTGCAGGCATTTAAAATTGCCGAAGACCATCGGGTGATGCTGCCGATAATTGTCAATATTGACGGATTTACTTTAAGCCATGTGATTGAACCAATCGAGATTCTGGAACAAGCGGAAGTAAACAAGTTCATTAACGAATTCAAACCGCTCTACCCGCTTGACCCGCGCCAACCAATGACCTTTGGCGCATTTGCCGTGCCTGAATATTATATCGAAGCCAAAAAACAGGTTGAGGATGCGGTCTTTTCATCCGCCAAAGTTATTAAAGAAGTCTGGAACGAGTTTGGAAAACTGTTTGGCAGAAAATACACGCCGGTCGAATCCTACAAAACAACTGATGCTAATATATTATTATTAACGCTTGGCGGCATCGGCGAGACTGCCCAAACTGCAGTTGACGAGATGCGCGCCGACGGAATTAAAGTCGGTCTTTTGAAACTGAAGATGTATCGTCCGTTCCCGATTGCCGAACTGCGTAAAGCAGTTAAAAATGCCAAGACTCTGGTCATTGCCGAGCGGGCAATGTCAATCGGTGGTTTAGGCGGACCGCTCGGATTTGAAGTGCGCAGTGCTTTCTACAATGAAACGAAAAAACCGATAATCCACGATTACATTCTGGGTTTAGGCGGACGCGATGTGAAAATTGACGATTTCAAAATGATGGTCAGCCGTTCCCTGAAAAATAAACCAAAAGAGTATGAACTGATAGGAGTAAGAGAATGAGCGAACAATATGGCGTCTATGTACCAAATTTAATTAATAAAGAGGAAAATTTCACTTTCGGTCACCGCGCTTGTCAGGGCTGTGGTCTTGCGCTGGCCGTAAGATTAATTTTAAAAGCAGCCGGCCGAAATACGATTGTGGTCAGCCCGACCGGATGCTTAGAAATTATTTCAACCCCTTATCCACAGAGTGCCTGGAATTTACCCTGGGTGCACGTTGCCTTTGAAAATGCGGCCGCGGTCGCAACCGGTATCGAAGGTGCGATGAAATCTCTTCAGGCAAAGGGTAAACTGGAAAATAAAAAGACCAATATCATTGCGATTGGTGGTGACGGCGGAACTACCGATATCGGTTTGCAGGCTCTGTCTGGCGCATTTGAACGCGGTCACAATTTCTTATACATCTGTGTTGATAACGAAGCGTATATGAACACCGGTATTCAGCGCTCGTCTTCGACTCCATTCGGTGCCTCAACCACAACTTCACCGGCTGGTGCCGCAAGTATGGGACAGATAACCTGGAAAAAAAATATGGCTGCGATTGCTGCCGCGCATAATATTCCGTATGTCGCAACCGCCTGTCCCAGTTATCCGTTTGACTTGATGGAAAAAGTTAAAACTGCCTTAAAAACCCCCGGTCCCAAATATATGCATTGTCTTGTACAATGTCCAACCGGCTGGGGTTGCGCGACTGATATCGTAATAAGATTGGGTTCTTTAGCAGTTGAAACCGGTATCTTTCCGCTTTACGAAATAATTGACGGCAAATACAAACTGAATATGGATTTTCCGAAACTTAGACCAGTAAGCGATTATCTAAAATTCCAGTCCCGCTTTAAACATCTTAAACCCGCTGAGATTGCACTTGTTCAGAAGCGCGTTGACACCGAATGGAAAAAACTAAAAGAAAAAGTCGCATGCTTTGCAGGAACGGAGAAATAGAATTATGGATTTAACCAAAGTCGATAAAATTTTAGAGCATCACAAAAATGACCGGGCAATGCTCGTCGCAATATTGCAGGATGTGCAGGACGAGTTCCGCTATTTACCCAAAGAAGTCTTAAACTACGTCAGCCAGAAACTCGAAATCCCGATACCGGAGATTTATAATGTCGCAACTTTTTATAAGGCGTTCAGCTTAAAACCGCAGGGTAAACATATTTGCAGTGTTTGTATGGGAACTGCCTGTCATGTCCGCGGCGCACCGGTCATACTCGAAACAATGAAAAGCCACCTAAAAATTGAACCCGGACAAACCACCCCGGATAATAAATTCACGCTCAAAACCGTAAATTGTGTCGGCGCCTGTGCAGTTGGACCGGTTGCAGATATTGATGGTGTCCAATATGGTAATCTGACTGCGAGCAATGCCATCACATTATTAAAAAAGATTGGGAAGGAATAACCTATGGCTAATACAATTAAATCATGGGCTGACTTGAAATCCTTAGAGACAAAACTGAATAAAGGTAAAGACCCTAAGCAAAGATGGATTGCAGTATGTATTGGTCCGGGTTGTCGGGTTTACGGATGTCTTGAGGTGTACGAAGCTTTAAAACAAGAAATGCAAAAACAGGGTGTCGGCCAGATTCCGGTTAAAGGAACCGGCTGCCACGGTTTTTGTGAAAGAGGCACACTGCTGGTCATCTATCCTGAAGGAATTTTTTATTCCCGAGTTAAAGTTGACGACATTCCGGAAATTGTTGAACAGACTATCAAGAATAATCAGATTGTCGAGCGGCTTTGTTGCGTTGACCCGAAGACCAATCAGAAGATTGTTTACGAAAAAGATATTCCCTTCTACAAATATCAGAAAAAACTAATTACCGGCAATAACCGAAAAATTGACCCAACCTCAATCGAAGATTATATTGCGATTGGTGGTTATTCGGCTTTTGCTAAATCGCTGTTTGAAATGACTCCAGACCAAGTTATCAGCGAAGTCAAAACTGCTGGTCTGCGTGGTCGCGGCGGTGGTGGTTTTGCGGCTGCCCGTAAATGGGAATCATCCCGCAAAGCACAAGGCGACCCGAAATATATTATCTGTAATGCGGATGAGGGTGACCCCGGTGCTTTTATGGACCGCAGTATTATGGAAGGCAATCCCCACTCGGTTATTGAAGGTATGTTAATCGGCGCTTATGCGGTCGGCTCAAGTAACGGTTATGTTTACATCCGACACGAATATCCGCTTGCGTTACAGTACGCGACAATTGCGATAAATCAAGCCCGAGAATATGGGCTGCTGGGCGAAAATATTCTTGGCTCTGATTTCTCTTTTGATATAAAGATTTCCCGCGGCGGCGGTGCGTTTGTTGCCGGTGAATCGAGCGCTCTGATGCAGTCAATCGAAGGACGCGTTGCCGAGCCCCGTGCCAAGTATGTGCATATGGCAGAGCACGGCCTGTATAATAAACCGACCGTCCTCAATAATGTGGAAACCTGGGCAAATGTTCCGCTCATTATCAATATGGGCAGCAAAGAATATACTAAAATCGGAACCGAGAATTCAAAAGGCACAAAAATATTCTCCCTGGTCGGTAAGATTAATAATACCGGCTTGGTTGAAGTGCCGATGGGTGTAACTTTGCGCCAGATTATTTATGATATCGGCGGCGGTATAAAACAAGGCAAGAAATTCAAAGCAGTCCAGACCGGCGGTCCGTCCGGTGGTGTTTTACCTGCAGACAAACTCGATTTGGCAGTTGACTTTGACCGTTTGACTGAAGCCGGCTCAATGATGGGTTCGGGCGGAATGATTGTGATGGATGAAGATAATTGTATGGTTGATGTTGCCAAGTACTTTATCACTTTTTTACAGGAAGAATCGTGTGGAAAGTGCGTGCCCTGCCGGGAAGGGTTAAAGCGTATGCTTGAAATCCTGAATAAAATCACTGACGGCAAAGGTGAAGAAAGCGATATGCAGACGCTCGATGACCTGTCTGATTTGCTGGCTGACGGTTCATTGTGCGGACTCGGTAATACTGCCCAGAATCCGGTGCTGTCAACAATCAAATATTTCCGTAATGAATATGAAGCGCACATTAGAGATAAGAAATGCCCGGCAAAAGTCTGCAAGGCATTAATCAAATTCCAGATTAATAAGGAAAAATGCACGGGCTGTAATTTATGCCTAAAAAACTGCCCATCCAATGCAATAACCGGCCAACCCAAACAAAAGACCTACGAAATTCATCAGAACAAATGCGTAAAATGCGGCATCTGCTATGATGTCTGTAAATTTGATGCGGTAATCAAGGAGTAAGACAATGTACAAAGTTAAAATAGATGGTATCGAAACTGAAGTAAATCCCGGCACAACGATTCTCGATGTTGCCAATCAGGAGCTGATTGAAATCCCGACGCTCTGTTTCAATGAGAATGTTGAACCGCGCGGCGCCTGCCGGATGTGCACGGTTGAAGTTGAAGTTTGGGGACGCAAGCGACTGGTAACTGCCTGCAATTATCCGATACAGGCTGATATTGTTATTGATACTCAGTCCGAGCGGGTGAAAAAACTCCGCCGCTTGATTTTAGAAACTCTTTTGGCAAGAACTCCGCAGTCTGAACGCATCCAAGAACTGGCTCAAAAATACGGCGTGACCAAACCGCGTTTCAATATTGAAAAGACTGATGACAAATGCATTGTCTGCGGATTGTGCGTGCAGGCGTGTAAAGATATTGTTGGTGTCAGCGCAATCGGACTTTCCGAAC
>CAZXRM010000094.1:0-6083 GCA_964642595.1 uncultured bacterium | reverse complement strand
CGGAGGCACAGAGGACACAAAGAAATTGGTTGTTGGAAAATGGAAAATGGTTAAGAAAATAGAAAGGTGATTTTTTTGACAGGATTAACAGGATTTTTATTAAAGGTAATTTTTCGTGTGTTTCGTGTTTTCGTGGTTTAAATAGATTGAGATTCTTCGGTCGTTTCACTTCCTCAGAATGACTAAGTTGTTTCAGTGAATTCAGTGTCTTCAGTGGTTGGTTTTTTTATCTGGTTTTATCCGTGTCGATCCGTGGCTTATTCTTTTGTTAATTTCTGGCAAAGATTAATTGCGGATATCATTGACGATGGGTCGGCGAGGTTTTTGCCGGCAATGTCAAAGGCAACACCGTGCAATGGCGATGTGCGGATAAAAGGCAAACCAAGTGTTGTGTTGACTCCAGAACCTTTGGAAATAAGTTTGACAGGTAACATTCCTTGGTCGTGATACATCGCAACAAAACCGTGATATGTTGTCCGTGAACCGTTGTCTGCGTAAGAGTAAGCGGTAGGCGTAACCTTTAGGTTGCGTTCATTCGCAGGCTTAAGCCTGCGGCTACCTTTTTTATGCAAAACATTAAACGCAAATGCGGAGTCAGCAGGAAGAGGGCCGTCGCAGGAGATACCGAATTTGCGGGCTTGAATAATTGCTTTCAATATTCTTTTTTCAGCACCACAAGTGAATTCAAAGGCGTGGGGATTTAAGGCAAAAATACCAATTCTTGGTTTCTTTATCTTTTCGTAATGCTTGAGATAATTGTTTAAGAGAATAATTTTATCCAAAACATTTTGGGGTGTTATTAATTTAGGGACATCTTTTAGAGGAGTGTGAATTGTTACCAATGCAATTTTAATCTGTTCAGACCAGCCGAGCATCGCATATTTTTCAACACCGAATTCACGAGCAAAGTATTCGGTCTGACCGTCAAATGGAAATCCCGCCATTTTTAATGCGGTTTTAGAAACTGGCGCAGTCACAACACCTTTGATTTTTCCGATTTTTAACAAGTGCGATGCGAGATGGAGTTGTAGCATCGAAGAGATACTGCATTGTTTCTGAGGTTTACCCATAATTAATTTGACAGGATTAACAGGATTTTTTGTGTTGGATGAATAAAATAATGAATCATCAAAAGCATCCATGATTGGATATTTCGCAAGGCTGAAGCCTTGCCCTACAAACTTGTGTTGCATGTTTTCTAACAGTAGTCTATTTCCAATTAGTAAGAGATTGGGGTCGCTGACGCGACTGCGCAAAGGCGGGCTGTGGAGAGCTTTAAGGACTATTTCAGGACCGATACCTGATGGGTCACCAATGGTAATACCTATCATAAAATAAAATATTAAAAATTAAAAATCAAAAACACATATTAAAAATGTAAAAATATTTGCATATTTGCGTTTGTGTTTTTAATCTTTGGTTTTTCATTTTTGGTCTAGTAATGTGATATAGTTCCAGACCGCCGTGTTCTTCTATCTATCACTTCAAATATAATTATGCCGACGGCGACCCAGAAAATTCCCAAAACTACCAATCGGATAAATGCGGTTGCAACTGAAAATTGCATTGTCTCACCAACCAGAAAATGTCTTGCGGTCATTACACCATAAGTTGTCGGCAGGAACAATGCTGCTTTTTGCATAAAGAGAGGTAAAACTGCCAAAGGATATGCGATTGGTGTGATGACCATCATTATGCCGGATAACGCTTCAGAAACAAGCCAGCCTTGTTTCAAAACTAAAGTCAAACTAGCAATCATCATACCAAATCCATATAACGCAATGAGCATTAATGCGACAACTGATAAAGAAGGTAAAATTCCGGCTGGTGCGATGGTCAGTTTGAAGATTAAATTGATAACCAAAAGCTGGAGAAAAATCATCAAGCCCTGATGCATTGTTGAATGTACTGCCATGCCAAGCGCGAAAACCCAGCGCGGAACTGGTGCGGCAAAGACTGATTCAAGAGTTCCCCAGTACTGTTCTTTTCGTAATGAGAATCCCATTGCCCATAACGCCATATTTAAAAACCCGATAAAGACATAGCCGAGCGTGACAAACGTGATTAAATCACCGGTGCCGACCATTTTCTGTAAAGTGCTGGAAGTCCGACCGCCGACCAATGCAACTCCATATAACAAATAAGGCATAGCATAAACCAAAGGGTCAATCAATCCGCGAATGAAATCGGGCTTGTAAGTCAGCTCGACTTTCCATTCCTTAAGGTTCTCTTGCCAGATGGCACGACCGTAGTGTTTCGTTTTGTTCAAAAATGATGATAAATTCATCGTTGAAATTAAAAATTAAAAACCAAAAATAAAAAACACATATTAAAAACGTAAAAATATTTACATATTTGCGTTTGTGTTTTTAATATTTGATATTTCATATTTGATATTATTTTAGTATTGAGAAATTGTTCCTTGTTGTTTGGTTTTCTTTTCTAAATAGATAAATGTGAGATAGCCGGCAGTAATTAAGATAACATCCATTCCAATCAGTAATAATACTATTTGCCAGAGGTTCATAATATTTTTGTTTAGAAGAATGATGCCGCGAATTGCAACTAATGCATAGGTTAGAGGAACAAGTGTTGATAAGGCTTTAGTTACCGGACTGACTTCAACCGGATAACGAATTGGCGAGAACAGGTAAAAAACCCATTCCAGCGTATGTACCCACCCGTGAACTTCTTTGATGAGCAATGTAAATCCGGCAAATGCAATCGCAAAACCGTAAAATCCAATTAATAGAAGTAAAACAATTAATAAAACTGGTAAAATTTTAGCGACCGTCAAAGTGAGCCCTAAAAATATCGTTGCAATAACTGCTTGCAAAGTAACATTAACCGTAGCATAGACAAATTCCGCCAGAGTTTTTCCAAGTAAAACAACAATCGGATTGGTCGGCGAGGCAATAATATATTCCAAAGTTCCCCAATAGGTTTCTTCACGTAATGAATTGCCGACGCCCCACAAACCAGAAAAGATATAAGTCGAAACCATTGTCCCAATCATAATAAATGGCAGAAATTGGGGAGAACCGGACAGTTTAGCAAATGCGGCACTCGACATTCCGCCAACCAATGCTTTACCCTGAAATACATAAGGTAATAGCCATAATAAAGGTGCAATTCCCCAGAACACAATCATAATCGGATACGAGAGCCAAATCATAAAGCTCTTGCGGAATTCCGACCAGATGATGCGAAGGTTTGTTCTAAAAGGCATATTACAATCTAATAAAGTAGACAGTAAACAGTAGACAGTAAACAGGTTTTCCCTGTATTCTGTGTTCTATATTCTGTATACTATTTAGTTTCATTATTCTTCTTTTGCTTCAGGTTGGTATTCGGCAGTGTTTTCAGTGAGCCGCGTGCCTGTCACGTAAATAAAGACATCTTCAAGAGTCGGCTGTTTGACATCAATTGCCAGTATTTTCCCTTTTTGTCGGATTAATTCGATTAAATCAGAAAGAATCGGTTCGGCGCGAGGCAATATCATTTTGATATTGGTGATGCTGTCCTGAGTATTAAGCGTTACTTTTTCAACTGATTGTATCGAATGCAACAGTTTGGTAAGTTCATCACCATTTTGAATATTGGCACAACGTAAATCAATAACTTCAGAATGAGGCAAGTCGCGCTTATATTCGTAAGGAGTTTTACAGTCAACAATCTTGCCGCGATTGATAAATGCGATGCGCTCGCATAATTCGTCGGCTTCGTCCATATAATGAGTCGTTAAAAGAATGGTTTTCTTCTGTTCTTTATTCAAAGTGTTCTTGATAAAGTCACGCAGGAATCTTGAAAACTGCGGGTCAAGACCAAGAGTCGGTTCGTCTAATAGTAAAACTTTCGGGTCATGGATTAAGGCACGGGCTAAAGAAATCTTTTGTTTCATACCGGACGAATATTTTTCAATCCGCTCGTTCTGGACGTCTTTTAAATCGAGAAGTTCCATTAAATAATCAATCCGCTTATCACGCTGTTTATTATCCAGACCATATAAAGCAGCAAAGAATTTCAGATTGTCGCGGGCAGAAAGTTTCCAGTACATCGAACGCTCACCGGAAGTGACCAATCCGAGTATCTGACGGCATTGCAAAGAGCGAGTGGAAATATCATTGCCCATAATTTTAATCGAACCATCATCAGGAATAAGCAGAGTTGCAAGGCATCGAACCAGAGTTGTTTTGCCCGCGCCGTTCGGACCAAGCAGTCCGAAAAGCTCGCCTTCGGGAACATTAAAACTTGCTTTATCAACAGCAAAGATTTCCCGTTTTTTTAAACCTTTGCCGCGCTTGAACTTTTTTACGACATCAGTAACTTCAATTGCATTCATAATTATATCACGAATTTGACGAATGATAGCAAATTTTTCGAATTATCAATTGTCATTCGGCTTATTCGCCTTTTACAGTCCTTTCAATAATTTTAATCATATCCTGTGCACAATTATCCCAGCTGAATTTTTTAGCCCATTCGATGCCTGCATCACCCATTTTCCAGTTAAGATTTTTATCATCTAATAGAAATTCAATCTTCTGGGTTAATTGTTCGATATTGCCATAATCATACAGAAAACCTGTGCTCTGGTCAAGTACCGCGTCTCGAAGTCCGGGCGAGCGAGCGGCAACAACCGGTGTGCCGCAGGCATTGGCTTCGACGACAATCATTCCCCAGCCTTCTTTGATTGAATTTTCAACCAAAACCGTTGCTTTTTGATAGTAATTCAATTTTTCCTGTTCTGAGATATAGCCGGCATATGTTACGAAATTTTCTAATTGAAGTTTTTTGGTCATCTCTTTTAATCTTGGCAAATCGTCACCATCGCCGATGATTACTATTCTAATATCTTTTCGCTTTTTGCTCAGTTGCTTAGTTGCTAATAATAAATGGTCAACTGATTTATATTTTTTAAGACGACCAGTATGGACAATCAGATTTGGTTCTTTAATCGAATAATTGGGCTTGAAATAATTCAAGTCAACACCGGGCGGAATGATAACTATTTTTTCTGGTTTTATACACATTTTTTCAACATCCTGCTTTGTACTGGGTGATAAAACAGCAAAATTATTCTTTCTATAACACCATGGAATTAAACTTTCAGTCAAATAAACATAACTGGCAAAAGGGAATGCTACTTCAGAAAAGACACTTTTACGGAACAGGTGCATTAATAGTGCTAACACAGGTTTTTTAGTAAGCCAGGGACTGTAAAATGGTATCTTGTTCAAATCATCAATCACTATGTCATAATCCTGTTCTTCGAGATAATGCGGAAGCTCGCGATAGACATCAAAATTGAAGGTATTTTTCCCGCCGATGCGGATGATATGAATACCGTCAATATCTTCTTTTTCCGGTGCACCCTTAAAACTGACCGCAAGCTGAGTTACGGAATGCCCCATCTGAACAATACGCTTGAAGATTTCCTGAAAATAGATTTCAGCGCCACCGGCAAGTGGATTTTGGATACACCGCCAGTTATTTACGAAGATATTCATAAAATATATCATAATTTAAAATACCCGCATCGTCAACCCCGCACCTATTGACATTTATTTAATAAATAATAATATTTTTTGTGGGAAAAATAAATATAGAGATAAGTGTTTTTTTTGCTATTTTTGTGCTCATAGTCTTCGGGTCATGCATTAAGTTTTGTAAACACCAACCTTCAGATAAGTATATAATGCAAATGACAACCTCATTTGATTCGTCATATAGTATGAAATTTCGCAGGGCATATTATCAAGGAATGCAAGAGGCACAGCAAGAAATTAAAGATTTGATTATGACGATGTATGTTGCCGGCTTAATACTGCCGCAATCAGATATGATTGATAAAGAAACAGGTTTACCGATGAAAATGATTGCCGGTTGTATAATAACTGATTCGATTGATGGATTGATGTTGGGTCATAACGATGCAATTACTAAATATCTTAATTCAGATGAGATGATGAGGATGACCCGACACCTTAATCCAAATACAAAGAAATCGTATCGTAAAGCATATTACAAAGGAATGCAAGAAGCATATCAGGAAATAAAAAATAATAAACTAACAATATATA
>CAZXRM010000093.1:0-6191 GCA_964642595.1 uncultured bacterium | reverse complement strand
ATATTCTTTGTTGTCTTTAATCCAGTATGCGTTAACATCAATATTATTCCAGGCACGGTATCGAAGACCGAGTGCGATGTTTGCGCCCTGCCCAACGCTTATATTATTTCCCCGCATCCGGTGAATAATATCCATATAATACTGCTTGGCATCCAGTCCCGATGGTACTTTCAGATTGAACGAAGTCCGCTCCAGTCCAAAAATCGAGGAGCAAATAATTATGAGCAACAGGATAACTGCTTTTTTCATATTACCTCGCAACCCGATAAGTCAACTCTGCAGTCTTCTTACCCATCACATTGCATTTTGCCGTGACCGCGATTTTATCATTGGCTTTGGCGTCAATAATTTTATAAATCACAACCTGCTCATCTTTATTTAACTGGCTGGAAAATTTCTGGGTTATCATCGGCTTGCCGTTCAGGTTGACCGCGACATCATTAATTAAATGATTGGTTGTATTTTTTACGGTATGGAATATCCGCACGGTCAAAACTGTGCTGGTCGAGTCAAAACTCATTATCAAACTGTCTGGCGGATGCGCCAAAGCGACACTGCTTAAAAGTAGTATTGTTATGATTCCTATATATATTTTGTTTTTCATATCAACTCCAATAATTAAGATATATCATTATTACCGCATGGATTGTTGCCAATGCAACTGCAACAATGCCCAATAATCGGTGTGTTTTATAACTGACTTTGATGACTTTAAGACCCGATAACAAAGTTACTAAGAACCAAAGATAACCAAAAATCGCAAAAGGTATTAACAATTTAAAGAACATAATGACACTCCCTTCTTATTAATATTCTTGTGCTCTTGTGCTCTTACGCACTTGAAATTAGACTCTATCTAAATAGTGTTGGGTGCTGACATCAATCCGGACCGTATCGCCGGCTTTGATAAACTGGGGAACCTGAATCTCCATCCCGTTTTCCAGTTCCGCAGGTTTTAAAGCACTGCCATGGTCGCTTTTCACACCCGAGCCGGTCGAGACTATTTTCAGGTCAACCGTTTTTGGTAAGATTATATCAATCGGCTTGTCTTCCAGAAACTCGATTCTAAGTTTCATCCCTTCAGTCATAAACTTGGTGAACTCGCCCAGTTTTTCCTTGGCCAACGGAATCTGCTCAAAGGTAACCGGGTGCATAAAATAATAATCGCTATCATCGTGAAACAAATACTCCATTACAATGCTGTCTAAAGTAAGATTTTCAATTCTCTCTTCCGGGTGCAATCGCTGTTCAGTAAAAGAATGAGTCATAATATCACGCAGTTTTAAATGCACTGAACTCTGCATCTTTGCCGTGCCGTGTTTTTGCTCAGCAGTTATTACTTTATATGTTACACCCTGGATTTTTACGGTCATCCCATCTCTGACTTCCGATGCCAAAACCATATAAAAGGATAAACGATATAAAAAGCGTTGTCAAGATTTAATTCTTATACTTTATCATTAACAGCATTACCAGATTCCCTGTCTCATTGCTGCCCCGACGACTTGACCCAATCCTTAAAGAATGCACGACAACAATCATTAATTCATTACTTATCAAATATACATTTTATCCCGGCTCTACCCTCAAACACAAATCTACATCTATTATTACTTTTACAATTATAACCGATTATCTAATTTCAATTTCTTTCTTATATTCTCTCTGCTCGCTACTCGCTACTTGGCTCTATTTCCCCAAACCTCCCCTTGTTATAAGAGTTTATGAGTTATAAATTGAAAATTAGTGAAGTAGACTAAAAAACCACTCAAAAACTATGTGGCAAATCTGTAACATTTTTTATTATCACATATTCGTAAATTTTCTATTGACACGGCAATAATTTAGACTTACTATTTAGGATATTGGAACCAATATAAAACATATCAAATATAATACAACCGATATTATTTTTTAACGATAATTTAATCCCAAAAAACAAACGGAGGTGTTATGTTTAAACATACACATATAATAATTGCCGCAATGTTATTGATTTGCGGCACAACATTCGGAACTGATATAACAACTGCCGGCAGCGGACTTTGGAGTTCAACAACTCCCAACGCACCCTGGCCCGGCGGAACGATTCCGACGATAACCGATAATGTGACAATTGCCAGCGGAGACACCGTGACAATTGATGCAACCGCACCGTGTAATAATCTTATTTGTTGGCGGTATCCTGCAATTTGAAGAGGTAACGGCAAGAAGATGCAGTGTGGTCGGAACCGTAACCATCAACTCCGGTGGAAGATTCAAATCTAATGACGCCGGCACGCAAAACGGGCACCGGCTGGTTATTTACGGCAATGTAACCAACAACGGAATATTGGATTTTAGCACCAATAATAATTTAGCCGGTGCCAGGATTATCTATCGCGGTTCGGGCGATGCGATATTTTCCGGAACCGGTGACACAACCGACCTTTATCGGCACGGCCTGCAACTTATTGACCCGGCTTTTCCGACCTATACTCCCTGGACTCACATCCTTGAATTGGCGATGTCCAATCTAACGATTGAAGGTGTTTCATCTGGACCGACCCCGCCGTTTTTCGGTATGTACACCGGCACATTAAAAATATCCGGCACTTTCCCGCTCACCTGCAGTATTTGGGGAACAAATTCAAATCCTATTGCCTACCCCTATTATCTCGGGTCAGGTCTTTCCGGTTTATGGATGGATAATCCCAATTTTGTAGTTGCACCGCTTGATACGAGCGGTAGTTTTTGCAATCTCAGAATTACTCAGGGAAGTTTCAATGTCGGCACTACAGGTCTGAACCGAATTTTTGTCGGAGATACGACACTTGGCAATCAGCAGAATTTCTTGATGGAAGGCGGTGAACTGAATGTTGGCGGATGGTTTGGGATGACTTATGCCGGCGGCACGACATCAACCTTTACTCAAACTGGCGGCACAATCCGCGTTGCGACAATCGGGCACACCCGGTCCGACATTGGTTCGTTTGAAATTTATGCATCGAACAATGTCTTTACAATGAGCGGCGGAAATATTATTATCGAACAGCGGAGCACCGGAGCAACCGCGCTCGATTATTATGTTGCGACCGCCAATGTAAATATTACCGGTGGAACCCTGCAAATCGGCACTGGCTCGACTGCAACCAATTTTGACTTTAGAGTACGCGGGGCAATGCCGAATGTTATTATTGACAATACAACCAATCCCAAATCCGTACTTTTAACTGCCGCTGCATCGGTCTGGAAAGATTTAACAATCAACACCGGCACGACATTTAGTCTTAATGGTTATGCCTGTACTTTCCGCGGGGCAATTACCAACAACGGCACATTTACCGCCAATGCTTTTGGCAGTAATGTAACTTTTGCAGGAACTTCCGCACAAGCTTTAAGCGGGACAATCACGGTCAATGAAATTGCCAGCGTGACAATGAATAATAGTGCCGGCGCGAGCATTCCGCAGACAATGCAGTTTAACAACGGTATGATATTGACCAGCGGGACATTATCAATAACCGGGAATTTGACGCTTGGCACGGGTTCGGTTGGCACATTTGTTTATAACAAAGGCGATGGTTCATTATCCGTGTCCGGAGCATTGAGTTATAATTACACTAATATGACCACCCATTATATTTATTCGGGCTCGACCGCACAAACAACCGGCACCGAATTACCAGCCGCACTCACTGGTTCGTTGACCATCAATAATCCGTCTGGGGTAATCTTAAATACCCCGCTTTTGACTGACTCGCTTCGAATGATTGCCGGTAATTTAACCACGACCGGCGCCAATTTATTGACCGTAACCGGAACTGCAACTAATAAAATTTATCGGACCGCAGGTTATATTAACGGTCCATTGGCGCGCACTTTGCCATCAGATTTATCAACCGGCACAACCTATATCTTTCCAATCGGTAAGAATATCTACAATCTTTTAGAATTAGTTAATCCGACAACCGGCAGTGGCGGAACGATTACTGTGCTGTCTGAAGTTTTTGACGCCAATTGCGGCGGTTCGGCGGGCGCGGGATTGTCCGCACTAAATACTGACCGTTATTGGTCGCTTTCGATTTCCGGTGTGGGTTCTCTTAACAATACCAAAGTCCGTCTGACTGAGACCGGCTTGACGGTTGATAATGCGATTGGTTTTTCCAGCACACTAACCGGTGTTTACCGGAATATCGGCGCATCTTTGGTATCAAGCACCCTGCTTTCCAAAGCAGTTGCGCTCGGACCTGAGTCATATTTTGCAATCGGCACCAAAGGACCGTTGGCAGGAAACACTTACACGGTCGGCGTTGGTTGTAATTATCTTAACTTGACTGAGGTTGCAGATGAACTCAGAAATTTAGGGATTTCCGGTAATGTTATATTTAATGTGACATCAAGTTATAATGATGATGAAGAAACATTCCCGATTACATTTAACCAGTTTTCGACCACCGGCGGTGAATGGACGGCAATGATTAAACCAGCTGCCGGAACCGGAATGCCAGTGATTGAAGGTTCAAACCCAACCGTAATTCTTGACCTGAACGGTGTTGACCGGTTGACGATTGATAGTTTAATAGTTATTAATAAAAATTACTATCCTGATACTATGGGCAGTGCGGTCAGGTTTATTGGTGGCGCATCGAAAAATACTTTTAAAAATTGCATATTTAAAGCGTCTGGTAAACCAAGCTCTTCATTAGCTCTTGATGGAGGCGTTATTTTTATTTCAACCGCTGAACCACCATCCGGTCCAGGTAATAATGACAATTTAATTGAGAATTGTGAAATTACGAACAGCAAACCTGATACATTTCCAGTTTATGGAATATGCTTCAGAGGTAGCGGAGCTCTTGCTCGTTACAACCAATGCAATATTATTAAAGATTGTAAAATTTATAATTTTTATCGCGGAGGAATCTATTTTTCTGCTTATGATTCCAATACCACTGTTGAAGGTAATGAAATCTATTCGACTGTTCAGCAAAACAGCACTTTGTTGCAGGGTATTAGAATATCCGCAACATCGGTTATGGGCACGAGAATGATTGGTAATAAAATATATAATTTTAAAACATCTCAAACTGCCCCGACTTTAATCGGTGTATACATTTCAATGGCTGAAACCGATGACCCGCCGATTGTTGCTAATAATTTTATCAGTATTGATGCCGACACCATTCACGATGGAGCAAAAATATATGGCATTCAGCATCTCCGACAATCTACATCTGAAACCGGACTTTATAAATTCTATAACAACTCAATTTATATCGGCGGTACTGCTACTTCAGGTTTATCTTACGGATTCTTCTGTCGGGCAAAAGCAACCGATGTAACCCATGTCGACTTCAGAAACAACATTGTTTTCAATAACCGCACTGGTGGGACTGGAAATTATTGTGTCTATGATTCACTCAGTGCCCAATATTTTACTTCTAATTACAATGACCTGTATGTTGCTACGCCAGGCGTTAACGGGCAATATGTTGGTCGGCGCGGAACAACGGATTATGCAACACTTGCAAATTGGCAGACAACCTGGAAAGATACAAACAGCATCAGTCTGATTCCGGATTTTGAAGGCACAACCGATTTACACATCCGCCGGACTTCAAGCAATGTTGATAATCTTGGCACTCCTCTTAGCGATGTTGAGATTGATATTGACCGCCAGCCGCGCGACATAACACATCCTGATATCGGTGCGGATGAATATACTCCGGGTTACTTAATTGTTGCTACAACTTATGGTAATGGTTCAATAATTCCGTCTGGTTCAATAATTATCGGAGCCGGTCGAGATACAACTTTTACGATTATCCCGGATTTGGGCTATCATCTCGATAGTCTGGTTGTTGACGGAATGAGCCACGGGAGCGATTCTACTTCTTATACTTTTGAGAGCGTAACTGCCGACCACACGATTGACGCTTATTTTTCAATCAGCGCTTATTCTTTAACCGTAAATATTAACCCATTAGGCAGCGGAACAGTTTTATTAGACCCGGCAACCGGACCTTATACTTTTGGTACTTATGTAAAATTAACCGCTAGTCCTGAAATCGGTTATGATTTTATCAATTGGTCAGATAGTTTGACCGGCACCAGCAGTTTTGATTCAGTGTTAATGAACAATGATAAAATCGTGACTGCGAACTTTGCATCATCTGCATCACCGGGCTGGGCACAGAAAGAATCAATTC
>CAZXRM010000092.1:0-6393 GCA_964642595.1 uncultured bacterium | reverse complement strand
ATTAAATGAAGCAATCGAATATCAGAAAAATTCGGTGGTGAGCAAAACAATCATTAAGCAGAGCACGGGCAATGTTACTTTATTTGCATTTGACCAAGAACAGGGATTGAGCGAACACACTGCACCATTTGATGCATTGGTTTATATTATTGAAGGCGAAGTGAAAATTACAATTGCCGGACAAGACCATTTGTTAAAACAAGGCGAGATGATAATAATGCCGGCAAATAAACCGCACGCTTTAAAGGCAATCACGAAATTCAAGATGATGCTGGTGATGATTAAGTCGTAAAATACAAAAAAACTAATCACAGATTTCACAGATTTTAAGAGATAAAATCTTTTATTTTAGAAATTTTAAAGTCGAGACCTTACCTGGTCTGGTTAACAGTTTGCTTAACTGTATATTAAGCAGTTTATTCGACAGTCAACTTGACAGTCCACCCACTGTCTACTCGACTGTCAACCGGACACTTCGGACGACTGTTTTCTATCCCATCTGGTTTACTGAGGATTGGATTATCGAGCAGATTGTAAACTTAACTGTCTTGATGACTACCAGTTAAACTACCGGCTCGAATGTTAAGTAGAATGTTCACTGGAGCAAACCATCCCACAAGTTATTTTTTTGCTCTTGCCAGCAGTTTTTGAGCGGCAAAGTCAAGTGCATCTTTAGGTGTTTTTTTACCAAGGGTTGGTGGTTCAAGGCCGTCTTCAATCAATATTTTTCTTCCTTCAAACCATGCTTCGTTTCTCGGTTCGAACACGGCATTTTGCATCTGCAGATATGCCTGTTTTAAGCCGGGTGTTTTGGCAAAGTGCTCCTGCATTTTGGGGTCGTCGAGCGCACTTTTCTGAATCGGCACATAATGAGTTCCCAATGACCAGCGGATTTCGTTATCTTTACTCGTGAACCATTTGATAAATTCCCATGCCGCATCTTTCTGTTCTTTAGTTGCAGATTTGAACATTCCGATATTTGTGCCGTAGATAATTGATGCTGACTTATCCCAAATCGGCAAAGGCGCCATACCGATTGTAAAAGTCTCGAGTCCAATCATTATTGCCCGACGCGCACAGCTGAACGGTGTCATCATCACCCGCCCGGCTAAAAAATCATCAATCAATTCCGGACTGGTGCTCGTTCCTTGAACTTTATCCTTGTAGATTAAGTCAACCTGAAACTGCAAGCCCTTTACTGCCTCCGGACTATTAAAAAGTGGGACATTGTTTTGTTCGTCATAAAGTTTTCCGCCCTGCTGGTAGAGCATTGAAGCAAAAACCCAGATATCTGGACCGCCGGCAGTCGGCAAAACTTTGTCACTAACATTCTGTTTTAATTTAAAACAGACCTGGCGAAATTCATCCCAGGTTTTCGGGAATTCTTTGATGCCTGCTTTATCAAAAACATCAACATTGTAATAATAGACTGGCACGCTCTTATTAAAGGGTAGAGAAATGATTTTATTATCCCAGGTGTTGTTTTGAATTAACACGGGCCAGATATCGTCAAATTCAGCCCGGGTTAATCCTTTTTCGCCTTTAACATAATTTTCGAGCGGCTCTAAATAGCCGTGAGTTAAAAGCTGGGTTGTCCAGTTTTCATACATCTGAGCAATCGTTGGTGTCTGATTGATTGATGCGGCGCTCATTAATTTCTGAGCCAAGGTATTGTAATCTGCCATTCCGACCAGTTTGATATCAATGTTTTTGTGGGTTGATTCAAAATCAGCAACCATCGCTTGCAAGACCTTTTCAACATTACCGCCCATTGCATGCCAGAAAACAACTTCAATTTTGGTTGTCTTTTTCGGGCAACTGAGCGTTAAAATTATTAAGGTGATAAGTAATATGATAATATTTCGATGCATATTATTTATTTTTTTGTGTCGGGACTGCGAATAATGCAAATAGTGCGTAAAGACCGAACAGACCGTATAATCCGGAATTGTTTGTAATTAAACCAAGAAATCCCAGAAGACCGAGAAAGCCAAAATAACCAAGTTTACTGTGTTTCATATTCACCTCGCTAATTGAAA
The DNA here is from genome assembly GCA_964642595.1 of uncultured bacterium. Classification (GTDB taxonomy): domain Bacteria; phylum Hydrothermota; class Tepidihabitantia; order Tepidihabitantales; family CAIPLT01; genus CAIPLT01. Next base: position 4,354 of record CAZXRM010000092.1, on the reverse strand, counting down.
CTCATTATTTCTGATTATATGTAAGTTTTTTAGAAAGTCAATCGAGATTGACAATAACAATAAATTGCCATATTATTTCAATTGTGAAATGTCTCTATGTTTCAAATCGCCAGGCGTGGCGAAAGTGGCTTGATAGGAATCATAATAAACAAAAAGAAATCTGGCTTGTGTACTATAAAAAACGTACAGGTAAATCAAGCATTTCTTATGACGATTCGGTTGAAGAGGCTTTGTGTTATGGCTGGATTGATAGTATTATTAAACGGATTGATGATAACAAGTATACCAGAAAATTTACGCCACGCACCAATACAACCAAATGGTCAGAGGAAAATAAAGAGAGAGTCAGAAAATTGATAAAACAAGGCCGGATGACTAAAATTGGTTTGTCTAAAATAGAACAGGCGATATTAAACAAAAAAGAAAATACGCTCAGAGATAGGTTGAAAAAAAGATTATTCGTGCCACAGATTATTAAGAAAGGATTGATGGAGAATAGTGTTGCTTGGGATAATTTCAATAATCTTGCCCGCTCACATAAAAGAAATTACATCGGTTGGATTATGAGTGCCAAGAAACAAGAGACGAGAATGAAAAGAATTAAAGAAGCGATTAAACTTCTAATTAAAAATAGACCATTAGGGTTAAAATAGTAAATGATATAATTGACTTTAATATTATGCTCAATATATAATTATTGCTATGCCAGAATTACCCGAAGTCGAAACGATTGTTAGAGAATTAAAGCCGTATGTTTTAAACCGCAAGATAAATAAAATCGAGATTCTAAGAGCCGATTGCATCGGTTATCCGTCAAAACAAGAATTTGTCAAAGGCATAGAAAAAAAGACAATAAAATCTTTAACCCGTCGAGGAAAGTATTTAATACTCAACTTAAATGATGGCTCATCATTGATTTTTCATCTTAGATTGTCAGGCCAACTTTTAGTTTTTAATGCCAATAAAAAAGACCTGCCGAAATTCGAGCGGATAAAATTTTATCTATCGGGTAACAAAATATTGAGCTTTGTTGAGCCAAGAGTTTTGGGGCGAGCTTACTGGCTCAAAGACGATAAAATTCCGGATATTCTTAAAGGGCTAAAAAATCTTGGGCTGGAACCGATTGATAAGAAATTTAATTTTCAATATCTTTATTCCAAAATCAAGGGCAGAACCGCGCCGATTAAGAATCTGCTTTTGGACCAGGCGATTACATCCGGTGTCGGGAATATCTATTCGGATGAAGCATTGTTTATATCGGGTATTTATCCTTTGCGAAGGGCAAACAAATTAAAAGAATGCGATGTTCAGAAATTAGCAAAAGCATTAACCCATGTAATCAAATCAGGGATTAAATCCAAAGGCACGACTGTTTCTGATTATTTAAGACCAGACGGGAGTGAAGGAACTTACCAGTTTAAATCATTTGTCTTTGACCGCGAAGGCGAGCCATGCCGGGTGTGCAAGACTAAAATCGAATTTAAGAAAATCGGGAATCGCAGGACACGGTTTTGCCCAAAATGCCAACCCATTTAATATGGAAATTCGAAATTCCAATATCGAAATCCGAAATAAATTCCAAACTCAAAATTCTAAAATTAAAATAACTTTAAATTTTGATATTAGGATTTTGGTATTATTTAGAATTTCGTGCTTCGGATTTAGGATTTATTAAATTGATATGGCGGTTTTAATTATTCACGGCGGGGCAGGGAAGTTGTTATATGAACAGGAACATCGGGAAGGTATTAATCAAGCACTTAAAGTAGGATGGGAAATACTAAAGAAAAGAGATAAAGCATTAGATGTAGTCTGTAAGACTGTTGTAAATATGGAAGACAACCCGACTTTTAATTGCGGAACCGGTTCGGTTTTAACAATTGACGGCAAAGTCGAGATGGACGCATCAATAATGACTGATGACGGACAATTTGGTGCGGTTGGCGCAATCAGTAAAGTTAAAAATCCGATTATGGTTGCAAGAAAAGTGATGGAACAGACTGACCATCTTTTAATGGTTGGTGATGGTGCAACCAGATTTGCCCGATTGATGGGATTTGAGAAGTTTGAAAAGATTACCCGTCGTTCAAGAGAACGACTGGCAAATCTAAAAAGAGAAGGGAAATCAATATATTTTCCTAAACTTACTAAATATTTAAGATTAGGAACGGTCGGTGCAATTGCATTAGATACAAATAAGAGAATTGCAGTTGCAACGTCAACCGGCGGAATTAACGGAAGACTTTCGGGTCGGGTCGGCGATTCAGCAATAATCGGTGCTGGAGTTTATGCCAATAAAAATGGTGCAGCAACTGCAACCGGTCACGGCGAGATGATAATGAAAATGTTCTTATCCAAGATGGTTGTTGATTTAATGAAAAAATATTCAGCACAAAAAGCAGTTGACATTGCCTTAAAAGAAGTTAAAAGAAATAAGGCGCTTTGTGGTATTATTGCATTAGACCGCAATGGCAATGTTGGGTATGGTTATTCTTCACAATCAATGTCCTGGGGTTATTTTAAAAACGGAACGACAAATATCTTTTAACTTGACTTTCGTTTAAATTCCAGTAAAAATAAAGACATAAGTTATGAGCCAGACAATTTATAGCTTGTTTGAGGAGACGGTTAAGAAATATCCAGAACGCACCGTATTGATGTATAAAAAGAGCGGCGAATATACTTCAATTACTTACCAAAAATTATCTAATTTAGTTGATATGGCTGCTAATGAGCTTTACAAACTCGGCATTCGAAAAGGCGATTCAGTTGCAATTTATTCTTATAACCGTCCGGAATGGGCAATTATTGACTTAGCAACTTTTAAACTGGGCGGAGTGGTTGTGCCGATTTATCATGTGCTGCCGGCGTTCTATGTGAAATATATTGTCAATGATGCTAAAGTCAAAGTGCTGTTTGTGGAAAACGAGAAACTTCTGGAAATTACGAACAGCGTTAAAAACCAGATGCCCAGCTTAAATAAAATAATTGTCTTTGACAATGCGGGAATTGTTGACGGGAAATTTGGTAAAACCGGACATCTTTCGATTGAGAATATATCAGAAGACGATATTGCGACGATTGTCTATACTTCGGGTACAACCGGTGAACCAAAGGGCGCTATTCTAACTCATTACAACATTATTTCTAATGGACTGTCGGCAATTGACCGGTTCAATATAAACAGCAATGATGTGATTGTTTCATATTTGCCTTTATCGCATATGTTTGAGAGGACCTGCGGTTATTATGTAATGATATTTGCGGGCGGGACAATAGCATATGCCGAGAATTTTACAACGATTGTCGAAGATGTCGGTAAAATCAAGCCGACATTACTTATTGCTTTACCGAGAGTCTTGGAAAAAGCGTATCAAACCGTGGCGGAAAAGGTCAACCAGGGTTCTTTTATCAAAAAGATGATGGTTTATTCGGCAATCAAGAATCTTAATAGATATGCCAATCTTAAATATAAAAATCAAAAAATTCCTTGGTTACTAAAAATTAAATGTAATTTTCTTAAGAAAAAGGTTGCAAAAAAATTTCTGGATATTGCCGGTGGCAGAAATCGGTTAATCGTCTCTGGTGGCGCGCCGTTAAATAAAGAAGTCGCCAAAGTTTATTACATCTTAGGTTTTAATATCTGCGAAGGCTACGGATTGACCGAAACATCACCAGTCGTATCCGCGAGCACACTTGAAGACAATGTGTTAGGAACCGTTGGAAAACCATTTCCGGATGTGCAGGTTAAAATTGGTGAAAATGAAGAAATCTTAGTTAAAGGACCAAATGTTATGCTCGGCTATCACAACAAGCCCGAAGAGACAATGAAGGCGATTGACCATAATGGTTGGTATCACACCGGTGACCAAGGAAAATTTGACGAAAAAGGCAACTTAATTATTACGGGCAGGATTAAAGAACTGATTGTCACTTCGTATGGTAAAAAAATTGCGCCGATTCCAATCGAAGAAAAATTGTGTAAGTGCGGATACATTGAGCAGGTGATGCTGTATGGCGACAAGAAAAACTATATTGTTGCTCTAATCGTACCTAAAAAACAGGCAGTAGAATATTATGCGAAATGTAAAAATATCTCTTATCAAGAATACCCGGAATTAGTTAAGAAAAACGAGATTAAATCATTAATTGCGCAGGAAATCGAAAAAGCGAGTCAGGATTTGGCGCATTTTGAAAAGGTAAAACAATTCGCACTGCTGCCCGAAGGATTTACAATTGATAACGGAATGCTGACACCGACATTAAAATTGCGAAGGAATAAAGTGCTGGAGCGATATAAAGATATAATCGAGCAGATGTATTTGATTAAAGACAATAAAACAGAAGATATTAG
>CAZXRM010000091.1:0-6398 GCA_964642595.1 uncultured bacterium | reverse complement strand
CCGGATGAAAAAGCAATTCTCAATCCCGAGTTTAAACTGTCTTTTGCGGCATTGGTCGTACGCGCACTGGAACGAACGCCAATTGACATTCCGATAAAACCAGCCAGACCTGAGAAGAATCCGCCGGTCAAGAATGCAAATGGGACAAAAATTACCTGCATTCCATTCAATGCCAGAACTAATAAAAGAATGAATACAACAAGAAAGAAAAATGAGACACCTTTGTATTGTTGTTTGATATATGCCATTGCGCCTTCACGGACTGCTTTTGCAACTTCGACCATCGCGGGTGTGCCTTCGCTTTTCTTCATAATTCTTAAGGCTAAAAATAGAGCAAAAAGCAAGGCAATTACTGAACCAATTGGTGCAATATAAAATATATTTTCCATAGAAAATAAATATAACATAAAAAATAATAAAAGTCAAATGTTGTTATTAACAAAATAAGTATTGACAAAGATTAATGCAGGATTATAATTCAGTAGAAGCTTGTATTAATATAAGCAGGAGGTGTTTATGAAGCAGTTGTTTTATTTGTTGTTGTGTTGTGTTTTAATATTTTTAACCTGTGAAAGAAATGAAGCACCATTTACACCAAAAATAATCAACCAACCATCATCTGGATATATCGGACATTTCAATAATATAATCGTTTCGACCGAAGACCCGAATAATGACAGTGTTTCTTATCAATTTGATTGGGGAGATGGAACTCATTCAAACTGGAGTATTTTTTCTGCAAGCGGGTTATCTTTTGCGTCAATTGCTATGTGGCAAAATCCCGGTGATTATTTGATAAAAGTAAGGGCTAAAGATATAAACGAAGCATTTTCAGATTGGTCAAGTTATTATCCAATTACTATCTATGATACATTAAATAATCCACCCAATATTCCGACTATTTTATCTGGACCGGATAACGGATATATTAATACATCATATAATTTTACTGCTTCAACTACAGATATAGAAGGTGATGATATTGCATATCAATTTGACTGGGGAGATGGCAATCAATCATCGTGGAGTAATTTTGAAGCAAGCGGAACACAAATTACAATGTCTTATTCCTGGCAAGTAACTAGAACATTTTCTGTCATGGCAAGAGCGAGAGATATAAATGGAGCAATATCTGATTGGTCAAATCCTCACACAATTGTAATTGATACATCGCCTTCTGGTTTTCCAAATCGGGCGATAGCAACAATACCGGTTGGAAATGGACCCATTGAAATAACAGCATTACCCAATGGAAATTACTTATATGTCGCTAATCGTTATAGTGATAATGTATCGGTAATTCGGACATCAGATAACACTTTAGTTACTTCAGTACCAGTTGGTTCTGACCCGTATGGAGCTGTTGCTTTACCTAATGGTAATTATGTCTATATTTCAAATCGGTATAGTTATGATGTTTCGGTTATTCGTACTTCAGATAATACAGTTGTAGCAACAATTCCAGTTGGTGAATGGCCTATTTATTTAGCAGTATCACCAAATGGCAATTATATTTATACAGCAAATTGGGGTACAGACAATGTTTCAGTGATTCGGACTTTAGATAATACGGTTGTTGCGACAATTCCGGTAAATGACGGTCCAGGCGGAGCGTGTGTTTTGCCTAATGGTAATTATGCATACGTTTCAAATATGGGAAGTAATAATGTTTCCGTTATTCGAACATCGGATAAAACAGTTGTTGCAACCGTGCCAACCGGTACATATCCACAAGGTGTTGCTGCGTTACCGAATGGTGAATATGTATATTCGGCAAACAAACTCGGTAATTCAGTAACGGTTATAAGAACATCAGATAATTCAGTCGTTGCAACAATTCCAGTTTCAGATGGTCCATCAAGAATATGTGTTTTGCCCAATGGAAATTATTTATATGTATCACAGGAATACAGCAATACTATCAAAGTGATTCGAACTTCAGATAATTCAGTCGTCGCAACGATACCTGTTGGACAAATGCCGGCAGGAATTGAACATCTGCCAAATGGTAATTTTGTATACGTGTCAATTTTTAATGAGGACTGTGTTAAGGTAATTGGGTATTAGAATACATTCCAAACATATACTGCATTAATTGTTGACTTAGAGATTGATTTATTGTAATGTAGTATATTATGCCGTTCTACGATTTTAAAAGTAAGAATTCAAGAACTGCTTTGGGTCAAAGAATTGTCGAAAGAACAACTGACAATATTTTCAAGATAATTAAACCGTATCTCAAAGACGGATTTAATATTTTAGACATTGGCGCAGGCAATGGCGAATTTGCCGAGCGCTGTTTAAAAAATAAATATAATTACACAGCGGTTGAAGTGAACGAAACCTACAAGCAGAAACTGTCAAGTATGGGTGCTAAAGTTATTAATGCGTTTGTTCCACCAATTCCCAGTAAAGATAATACTTTTGACTATGCTCATTTATCTCATCTTTTGGAACATATGTCAACACCGGAAAAGGCACTGGAACTGGTGAAAGAAATAAGACGCGTTTTGAGAAATGACGGTTATTTATGTATAATTTCTCCGGATTACCTGCATTCTTATTCTTTTTTCTATGATGGTGATTATACTCATTCATTTGTCACTACGGAAAATCGGGTTCGCATGTTATTAGATGATGCAGGTTACAAATTAGTTTTTGCGAGAGCTTTGACTGGCGGGATGATTGGCTGGAAAGCAACTGTTTTTGGTTTCTTTGGTAAAATATATAATAATTATTTGTATTGGTTGTTCCAGTCACTATTTAAAAGCAAGATTAACCCAGTGAAATTAGGACGAACCAGAGGTCTGTTTGCCCGTTTTGTTTTCATTTTAGCGCAGAAGGTTTGACATTTGAAAAAATCCGGATTAAAAAGAATATTTGGAATACTAATAATATTAGTATGCTTTTATTTTATCGGCATTTCATTATACCGAAACTGGGGCACAATTGCTCAAGCCAGATTACAATTCAATATTATTTATCTCATCGTTTCGTATGTTTTTACGGCTTTGACTTTTATGCTCGTTGCTTATACCTGGAAACGAAACCTGGCAATACTTAAAGAACACATTAGTTTTATGACCGCTCTGAAAATCAATGCCCTTGCCACGTTGCTTAAATATGCACCAGGAAAAGTCTGGGGAATATTAGGAAAAGTCTATATAGCAAAAAAAGACGGGATATCCGAGCACAGTTCGATTGTAACAATAAGTCTAGAAACAATTCTTTATTTACTGGGCGGTTTAATATTATTTTCTATATCAGCAACATCAGTCCTGAAAAGTAATGCGTTATATAAATTCTATCTGCTGATAATTCCAATGTGTCTAATCATAATTTACCCGAGGGTTCTCATTGCCATAACGAATTTCTTTTTACAACGTTTCAAAAGACCAAAAATAGATATTATGCCGAACTACTTTCAGATATTAGAACTCTTAATATTGTACACATGTAGCTGGATATTACAGGGAATCGGTGTATTTTTTCTAATAAATTCATTCTATCCAGTCAGCATCACTAAGATGTTGACGATATCAGGATTACACGCATTTTCCTGGGTAGTCGGTTTTCTGAGCATAATTACGCCCGCCGGATTGGGAGTTAAAGAAGGGATATTCAGTTATTTTTTGACATTTATTGTGCCGACCGGTATCGCGACTTTAGTTGCAATAATTGTGAGAATTTGGGGGACAATCGGTGAAATTCTATACTCATTGATATTCATCGGAAAAATCAAGAAGTATTTATAGATATGAAAATTCAGTACTGCACACTGACTGGAAAATCGGGTGGTGATGTCTATTTCAAACTTTTGATGTCATCACAAAAGAAATTAAACTCAGAAGTTAGTTACAAATCTTATCACCGGTATTGGTCATTTTTCCCGCAACTACTTAAACCATTTGTCAAAATCAACCAACAATATGAACTAATCCATTCAAATGCTGAATATGGATTTGCTTTTAAAAAGAAAACGATGCCTTTGATAATTTCAGCACTGCATATAATCACAAATCCTTTGCAAGAAGATTATTTGACATTGACACAAAAATATTACTATCAATTAATGTTAAAGTTCATCAGTCAATCCATAAAAAAGGCAGATTTAATAATTGCAATAAGTAAAGCGACCGAACAAACTGTAAGACAATTATATGGTGCAACAAATATACAGACGATTATGTGTGGCATTGATACTGATTTGTTTAAACCAATTACTATAGAAGATAAAGCATATCAAGGCAAGATAAAGTTATTGTTTGTCGGTAATCTGACGAAAAGAAAAGGTGCGGATTTACTGCCAGTGATTATGAAAAGACTTGATGACCGGTTTTTATTATTTTATACAACCGGTCTTCGGACACCAGTGCAAATATTTCAGAATAAGAATATGATTCCTTTAGGTCGGTTATCACAGACGGAATTGGTAAAATGGTATAATTTATGTGACATTTGTCTTTTACCAACACGGCTTGAGGGCTTTGGTTACACGGTTGCCGAAGCGATGGCTTGCGGCAAATCGGTTATAACGACTGATTGTTCATCTTTGCCGGAGATTGTAATGGATGGTGAGAACGGATTTTTATGTAAAATGGATGATGTTGCGGATTTTGTTGACAAGATAAAATTGTTAGCCGATAATCCTTCGATGCGGCAAGAGATGGGTATGCGCAATAGAAAAAGAATTGTCGAGAATTTTAATTTAGAAAAGATGGGTAAAGAATATAATGAATTGTATCGAAAAGCATTAAAGGATTTTAAGGGAGATTAAATATGAAAAAAGAGAAGAATGTCAGATTAGTAAATGTGAAACCTTCATTTATATTAACTAATAAGATTGCAATTATTGTTCTGCTCTTATTACCAATTATTTATTTTATTATTTTTTCGCCAGGGCTATTAACCGGTTCAAAGATGATGGGCGGTCCGTATTCGGACTGGTTAAAAGGCGGTTATGCAGTTCGACAAATTCCAACTCAGGAATTGATGCAATACAAAACAATGCCGATGTGGTATAATTATATTTTTAGCGGATTACCATTCTGGGGAGATGGTAGTTCGATTTATACTTTTATCCGTCTGGTCATACCAACACATTTATTATGGACATACATTTTCGTATTCGGAATGATGCTTGCCGGCATCGGGATGTATTTGTTTCTTAAATCATTAAATATTTCCAACTATGCGTCATTGATTGGTGCGGTTGCTTATATGTTTGCCGGAAACTTAGCATCAACGACTTATGCCGGGCACGAGGGTAAAATATTAGCCGCAGCAATTTTTCCGCTCGCTTTCTTTTTCTGGAATAAAGGACTTATCACGCATAAACTGCGCTGGTTTATCTTTACCGGTTTTGTTACTGGCATCGGATTTCTATATGGCCATTTCCAATATACTTATTACGGAGTTGTCGTTGCCATTGCATATTTTATCGTGCAATTGATTTGGCAGAGAAAAGAAAATAAGTTCAGTGAAAATTTAAAATTGGTAGGATATGCAATTTTCAGTATCATAATTGTATTTGGTATAGTTGCGGTCCATTATGTGCCGATGATGGCAAACTTAACATCTGGTGCAAGAGGCGGTATTAAAGGATACGAGTTTGCCACATCCTGGGCATTGCCAATCAAAGAACTGTTCGATGTGATTGTGCCGCAATTCAGCGGTGCACCGAGTGATGTTGTAAATAAATACTGGGGAGACAATCCAATTAAATTGCATACCGAATACTTCGGGATTGTATTGATTATTATTGCGGGTTTAGCATTATTTATTAAATTCAAAGAACGAAAAAACCTGTTCTTTTTTATAACCGGTGCAGTCGGCACACTTATCGCACTAGGCGGGCAAACACCATTTTACCGACTCGTATATTACCTTTTACCGGGATTCAAGCGTTTCCGTGGACCGTCAATGGTCTATTATCTTGTTGCATTTTCGATAATAACAATTGGCGCAATGGGTATCCAGAAGTTAATTGATTATAGCCAGCAAAAGATAGTTTATGACCAGCAAGCAAGAAAAAGGTTCAAGCAGTTTGTATATTTATTGGTAGCGATTTTTGCGGTATTAATAATTGTTTTTATGTCAAGCAAAGGGTCCATTACAGAGCAATATAAAGTTGATGCATTTACGGCTAACTCATCATCATTCTGGCAAGGGTTGATTATTACAATAGTTATTTGTGCAGTCTGTTTATATTTATTTAATCAATTAGCACACAATAAAATCCAACTTACTAATTTTTTACTTATAACATTGGCATTAATTCTTTTTGACCAGTGGCGGATAGATAAAAAATTTATTAAAGCAGTCGAAAACCCCAGTGTTTTTTATGCACCGGATGAAGTTGTAAATTTTCTGAAAAATGATACATCTTTGTATCGCGT
>CAZXRM010000090.1:0-6442 GCA_964642595.1 uncultured bacterium | reverse complement strand
CTCTTAACTGGAACGAATCAGCCACGCCTGAGAATGCGTCTATCACCCGAACCCAACCTGTGTATTCACCTTCATACTGGTCAGCCGGTATGTCAACATACACCTCAACCATCTCGCTTGAGCCCAACAGTAAAGTATAAGGTGTTACGATTGACGGCAGAGTAACATTGGTGGACGGTATGTACTGCAATGGATTGGTCACATGGTTTAAGTCATCAACATCATAGTAGATTGTGGTCAGGTCCATATTCCCGAAAGTATCCGGGTCAACATTCAAATCCCAGTTATTGGGATTGATTAAGACGAAATGTCCGTGAACGGTTGTGCCGGGCAGGTTGTTCAATGTCATCCAGTTGCCGACCAGATTGCCCGTGTTATCCGAAATATCAAGGTCATAGGACTCGATAACATCAAGAATCACGCCGATGTAATCTGAAGGCCAGCCGTCGTCATCGTGCACCCGGATTTGGCCTTCGTAAGTTCCGGCCGGTGTGCCGTAAGGAACCTGCACATAAACACCGATAAATTCTTCAGTTGCCAAAGGCAGAAAATCGATACTCGCATTGTTAACCGGGGTCGGCTGAAGCATTGCCGGCGGCACAATCAGAAATATCTGTTCTGCGGAAATGAACTGGGTCGGGTCTGCATTATTGACCAGATGGGTTGCGGAAAACTGCAGATTATCCAGATCCGTATTGGACGGACCGTCCGGGTCCGGATTATCAGACTCATCCGGATTTATCACGCCGAAAGTCCCGATATAGATTAAATCGTTTGATGCACCGCAGGTCGCCGATATGGTAAGTTCTCTGATATCCACGTCTTCCTGAGGTCCTAATTCCAGTCTTAATTTAAAAGTATCCATCACGCCCGCAACATCGTCATATACCCTTATCCAGCCTTCGTAACTTCCCTCGGGCTGGTCAGTCGGCAGCGGCGGATTATTCAAATCGAGTGTCAGATAAACCATCACTCCGTGACCGTTCACTAATGACCAGGGCGTCGGCGTAGATGGCGATAAATCCAATGTGATATTCGCAGACGGAATATTGGGTGCGACCGCATTGGTCAGATGCACCAGGTCCGATGCTTCCCACTCAATATCATTCAAATCTTCAATGCCGTATTGGTCTGGGTCAACATTGTTCGATGCGTCCGGATTAACTAGCCAGAACTGCCCGACTCCGGCTGTTGGAATACCCGAAGTCGGTAACTTAAGATTCATCGTCATCGTGTTGCCGACTAAGTTGCCCAAATCATCTGCGATATCCAAATCGTACATCGGCAGACCGATTGCAAAACCGCTGAAATTAGTCATATTCAATGCCTGCGTGCTGGTTGAAGTCCGTGCGCCAACTGCGGGCAAAGTCCAGTCGCCATTTTTCTTGGCAACAATGAAATCGTTCCAGTCGGTTAATGGGTTAAGCGTCGGGTCTAAATCATCCGGATTAATAAAGTTAAAGGTCGCATTATACTGGTTGAAAGTAATCCAGCCGTCACCAGTAATTGTCCAGTATCGGTTCACATCTTTATCTGGGTCAATGCCTGACTGAACAATTTGCGGATGGTCGGTCGGAGCCACACTGGCGGTCAAATAACCCGCGCTCCAAACTGCCAGAAAATCAACTGTCGCAGGTGTATAATAAGTGTCATCGCCGATTTCAAAATCAACCGAGACTGGTGCACCGGCTTGAACATATTTCTGTAAATTGCCGTTTATCCAGCCGTGGGTCGGCGAACTTATGTCAACCGAGCCTGGACCGACTCCGCTGATAATCATCTTGTACTGATTGGTATGGACAATACCCTGCACAAGTTTTAAAACATTGTCAACTGTCTCATCACTGCCAAGAACAACACCGGCCGGATTGTTAATTGTCAGATTCCAGAAAGTCGAACCTTGCATATGTTGGGTTGAAGTACCATCAAAAATAAAAGTACTAAGCCCGGCAATCAATGTTCCATAATTCAACCAGTTACCTCTTATCGAGTGTGTGTAACCTAATGCCGCTGGGTCAGCATCAAAAATATCGCCGGGTTGAATTTCAAAATCGCCATTGATTATATGATTCCCTGATGCGAATTTGGTTGATGCACCAGAAATTGTTAAGTCAAAATACTCTGCTGGAGAAATATCAGTAACAATCTGATTTACTCCTGAAGAATAAATAACCTCTCCACCATTCAAAGTAATCGTTGCAAATAACGGAAACGATGTCGCAGTAAAAGCGTCACCGAGAACAAGATATGAACCTGTTTCCATTGTAATAGTTCCGGCTCCTGCTGGTATCTGATAACCGTTGTCGTATAAACTACCTAGGGTCATCGTCAGGTCGTTAATCGAGCCAGGGCTTGCTGTAAACCGTGCTCCATTAACATCATCTAAAGTAAGATTACCATAAGCACCTGTGCCATTAATATAGTGCAGACCACTGCCATAACCAAGGAAAATATCACCCGCACCAGTATGAGTGCCGTTATTTGTAACATCCTGTAGAACTGTTACGCGAAAACCGTTATTGTTGAGCGTGCCTGTAATTGTAAGATTATTAACTGTGATATCTTCGGATAAAGTTACCGTCGCACCACCTGAGATTGTCAAATCGTTAATTGTTCCGGTAAATAATCCGGTCGGCAGAGTCATATCATTGCTGATAATTATTTTGTCTCCAGAAGCACTTGCATCAATAACACCGCCACCTGAATTATCCGGCGCGCTACCTGATAAAGTTAATGTATATGAACCAACTTCGAATGTCCCTGCATCTAATGTAAGGGTACCAGAAACATCTAAATCATCACCTAAAGTAATAGTATTCCCTGCACGGTCAATTGTCAGGTCCTGTAAACCACCGCTAACCGTAGGTAAAGTAGCATCGCCACTTCCTTCAAAATTAATATTAGAAGTTACGCCACCGGTTAATGTACCACCAGTGTTAAGACTTATCGTTCCATTTAGATTTAATGTATGAGCACCAATTGTCAGTGTTCCCGATGTTCCCCTACCGATAATAAGATTTACGCAAGTTGCGTCAATATCAAGTGTGACTGTATGACCGTCATCAATTGTCACATTGTCACCAGGACCAACACCTTGTACATGATAGTCTATATCAGTATTATCAGATGCTGCATTTGCGGTAAGAGTTAAATTATAATCATCTGTAATTGATGCAACTGTTCCGATTACGACATCAAACTCATCTTTAATAATGTTACCAACAGATATTTCAGTAGTAAATCCCGTTCCAGTTCCTGTTACAGCGGTAGATGCATTCGAAGTTGTGATGGTGCCTGAACGAGTGGTATTTGGCCATGCCGATGCACTCCAATTTCCTGTATTGGCAGAAGTTATATCCGCTCCAAACGCGGTTCCGCTAATAAGTAGTGTTACAAATAGCGCTACCGCTAATATTGTTGAATATTTGTTTCGGGACATAAAGCCCTCCCTTTTACTTTTTATATTTTTTATAACTCGTTTTGAGTTATATCTTTTTTTGTTTTTACAATTACAACCTGCTCCTGCATCTATTACCTGCATTTTTGCCATCAATGCTCCTTTCTTAACTTTCATAAATTTCTTGGTCAACACTTTTTAATTTTGCTGACCTTTAGTTTTAGTTGTGTTAAAACCCTACTAACACAATTTCAAGATTACAAATTTTCAAAGAACTTAGTTTTTATTTCTGCCTCGTAATCTAAAAGCAGTTTTCAACTATACTTCCACAGTTTAACACACCCTTTGTTATTTGTCAAGAGTTAATTAAACTTTCAATAGAAATTCTCAACCCGCAGTGGAATTAGAAATTTTATACAAATATACCTTACGCATTTTCGTACTTATTAGAATTCGTCTAGACATAATATTATATTATAAAAATTTCAAAGAACACTTATTTTCACGAATTATACTAACCCTACCAAGATTGTCAAGTCTTTATTGAAAAAGATTTTATTACTTTGGCTAACATAAAAACAAACAGAAAATATTTGATATATATAGACTTATAGAAATACATCAATTGTGAAATAAGCTAGTTTTCGATTATAATCCTTGATAAGAATCGTAAGGGGTGTTGAAATTTACACTCTATCTTGATTTTTCTCATTTTTCTGTTATGCTTAATCCTATGTTTGACTCGACAGGTACTACAGGCAATAAACCAGAATCGTCATTATTGCATAATATCAAGCAATTAGTATTAAAAAAAGATTATAACGGAATACAGACATTATTTTTAGAGCATATTGCCAGACCTGACTATTTAAATTATCTTTCGGAATTTTGGAATTGTATAAGTTATTTGACTAAACCAACTATCGGACTGATAGAACAAGCAAAGGAGCTGGCAGAATTGATCTTTGAACACTTATTCGAACATAACAATTTTTCAGAAGCATTAGAGCATATTCGTAAATTCGGCAATATATTAAACCCTGACCGTTCCCTTAGACAGAAAATAACTATATTATATAAAAATGTATATTCTGATAATCCCAATCTTGATATTTTAATCCGTATGTCAGAAATCAACGAAGCCACTGGTCTTTTTCAAGCCATTGATTATCTTGATAAATTGTTGAACCTTAATATTAGCAGTCCGGTCTTTTCAACAAGATTTGGTTATGGCGAAATAACCAATATAGACTTTATCTTAGATACGCTGACAATTAACTTCTTTAATAATCAGACCCAGACCATCACTTTGCAGCAAGCGATTAAGTCAATTCAACCACTTGCTAAAGACAACTTTTACTTTCTTAAAGAAAAAAGAACTCCGGTAATAGCCCAGTTAATAAAAGAAAACCCTGCTGATTTAGAACTAATTATCAAGCGTGATTTACCCGAGCATCACAAAACAACTGATATTAAACAATTGCTCAAAGGCGTTGTTGCCGACCAGGATATTCAATCTTTTATTGATTATTTAAATAAGAAAAAACCCAAGTCAAAAAAACATCCTGAGAAAACAACTCCGACATTTGATACAACAATGTTGACAAAAATGACAATTGATGAAATTGTCAATCTGCTCAATTCTTCGGCAAGCAATGCCCGGCAAAAAATTCTCCAGGAAATAAAATCAAAACGTACCGACTGGCAGGATTTATTCTGTAATTTATTCTTTAGTCAAAATGACAAACGGGTATTACAAACAATTTTTTCTATACTGGACGAAAATAAACAAAAGCAAATTATTGATAAAACATTTACCGAATACAAAAGAACCCCTGACCAATTCTTGTGGCTCGTGGATAATGCACAGTTCGATTCGTATTCTATTTTATATCGATTTTTAGATTTGGCAATTCAAAATCCGACCGACATCCGTAAACGGCTTATTGCCGATGACTATGCACTTATAACAAACTCACTAAAAACAATTTCTGCGGAAAATGCCAAGCGCACATTAATACGGATTAATGATGTTAAAAACTTTTATCCGGAAGAAAGAGATAAAATCGAAACCCTGTTTAAACAAAAATTCCCGGAATTATTTGAAATAAAAGAAGAGTATATTTATCATACCGAATCGGCAATTAAAAATAAGGAACTAGAACTGCGCAAAATAATCACCGAAGAAATACCGCAGGTCGCCAGTGAAATCGGACATGCCCGAAGTTACGGTGACCTTAGTGAAAACTTTGAATATAAAGCTGCCTTACAGAAACAGAAACGACTAATGCACAAAACATCTGAATTGCGCGAAGAATTGGCAAAGGCACGCCCGATTGATTTTAGCAAAATTGAAACAGGCAAAGTGAGTCTTGGCACAACAGTAAAACTGCAACTAATTAGCGTGGTAACGGATTTTATTACTTATACGATTTTAGGTCCCTGGGATTCAGACCCGCACAAAGGAGTTATTTCCTATCTTGCACCATTTGCCAAGAAAATGCTGGGTAAAAAAATCGGCGATGAAATTACCGATGACGAAGGCAAGACTTATAAAATTGTTGAAATAATAAAAGCAACTCAAAACTCAAATGTCAAAACTCAAAACCATAGCTAAAAGTTTAAAACCAAAAAGACTAGTAGTTATGAGGTTTGCGTTGTGGTTTTGCGCTTTGAATTTTGCGCTTTGAATTTTTATTATGAATACCATTATCATCAAAATAAATCCGAATAGACCAGCGATTACAATTATCAAAAAAACCGCGCAAATACTTAAAGATGGCGGTTTGGTCGTTTTACCAACCGATACAGTTTATGGTTTAGTTTGTGATGCGACAAATCCCAAAGCAGTTAAAAAACTATTTAAAATAAAAAAAAGACCTTTAACTCAACCATTATCAATCGCAATTGCTGATTTCACACATATATATAAATATGTAGAAAGTATGCCTGATACTGCAAAAATCTTAGCAAAAAAATTCCTGCCCGGACCTTTGACTATAATCCTAAAAAAATCTAAAACGATTCCTGATATTGTAACTGCTG
>CAZXRM010000089.1:0-6458 GCA_964642595.1 uncultured bacterium | reverse complement strand
CAAATTGAATAATTTTGCTATATTATTCAATTATACTTTAATTAAAGAAAAGGAATAAATAAAATTAATGGCAAGACTTTTAGGTGTTGATTTACCAGACAAAAAGCAGGTTGCTTATGCCCTGCCGCATATTTACGGCATCGGACCAAGCAATGCGAAAAAGATTTTAAGCGCAGTCGGCGTCGCATTTAATAAGAAAGTTGCGGAACTGACCGACGATGAAATGGCGAAAATTCGTAAAGAAATTGAATCCAACTATCGAACCGAAGGTATTCTGCGCGCCGAAGTATCGTCTAATATCAAGCGTTATATTGAAATCAACTCATATCGCGGTGACCGTCATCGCCGTGGTCTGCCGGTTCGCGGTCAAAGGACACGCACTAATGCCCGAACCCGCAAAGGACCGCGCAAAAGCGCAGCCGTGATTAAAATCCGTGAAACCGCAAAACCTAAACCCGCATAAGGAGCAAAATGGCTAAAAAAACCGCAAAACGTAAACTAATCCCAAGCGCAGTTGTGCATATTCAGTCAACTTTCAATAATACCATCGTCTCAATTACTGATGTCAATGGCAATGTCATATGCTGGTCTTCGGCGGGCCGGGTCGGCTTCAAAGGTGCTAAAAAAGGCACTCCGTTCGCTGCCCAGCAGTGTTCTGAAGCATGCGGCAAAGAAGCAGTTACAATGGGCATTCAGAAGGTAGATGTTGAAGTCAACGGACCTGGACCGGGACGGGAAGCAGCGATTCGTTCGTTGCAGAACGCCGGACTTAAAATCGGCTCAATCAGAGACATTACTCCGATTCCGCATAATGGTTGTCGCCCGCCCAAACCGAGAAGGGTATAAACTGTTGACAGACGCTTATTTTAAAGTTATAGTATAAACTAAATTATTATGGCAAGATATATAGGACCAAAATGTAAGAAGTGTCGCAAGATGAGCGAAAAACTTTTCCTCAAGGGCGACAAATGTATGACCGACAAATGTGTTCTGCCCAAGCGCCAGTCTAAAGAAACCGGCCGGGGCAGGAAACTTTCTCACTATTCATTACAATTAAAAGAAAAACAGAAGCTAAAGTCGATTTACGGATTATTGGAAAACCAGTTCCATTTATTATTTGTTCGGGCAAGGAAAAAGAATCCAGCCGAGCAGCTTATCATTTCTCTGGAACGGAGATTGGATAATATTCTTTTCCGTCTCGGATTTGCTGATTCCCGTACTCAAGCCCGTTTGATAATCCGCCATGGTCACATTCAGATTAACGAGAAAAAGATTAATATTCCGTCTTATGAAGTGAAAGCCAATGACCAGATAACGGTGAAAACTGCTAAAGGCAAAGAACTGGTCAAACGCATACTGTCCGAAAAAGAACCGATGCCCGCCGAATGGCTGACACTGGATAAAGATAATATGAGCGGGACAATTTTGCGTCTTCCGTCAAGAGAAGATATCAAAGACATCCCGATAAACACTCAATTAATCGTTGAGTTGTACTCAAAATAATTATGAAACTAACACCAATTTTATTACCGGAAAGTGCAGTGGTTGATAAAGACTCTTTGACCAGCACTTATGGCAAATATACAATCGCACCGTTGGAAAAGGGCTGGGGGCATACGGTTGGCAATTCTTTGCGACGCGCACTGCTCTCCTCGATTCAAGGCGCCGCAATCACTCAGATGCGGATTGACAATGTTATGCACGAATTCTCTACAATCCCCGGAGTGCTGGAAGATGTACCGCAGATTGTGCTCAATGTCAAAAAAATTCGGATGCGGCTCGAATCGGAAACACCTAAAAGCTGTAATCTCTATGCCAAGGGTGCCGATGAATTCAAAGCCCGTCATCTGACCGTGCCGCCCGAAATAACAATTTTAAATCCCGACCAGCCGATTTTGACAATTACTGAGGCATCGCGCAGTGTCAATATCGAATTCCGAATTGAAAACGGTCGCGGTTATCTACCGTCCGAACGTTCCGAAAAGAAAAGCACCGCCCCGGTCGGTACAATCTATCTGGATGCATTCTTCTCGCCGGTAAAAAAGGTTAACTTTGTTGTTGAAAATACCCGTGTTGCCGACCGCGCCGATTTCGAAAAAGTCGTTATCGAAATCTGGACTGACGGTACGGTTTTGCCCGAAGAATGTTTGATTCAGAGCGCAACGATTCTAAAGAACCACATGGCTGGACTTATCCCAGTCGAAAAAGAGCCGGAATTCTTTGTTGCCGAAAGATACGACCGCAACCGCCAGCGCCTGCAGGAACTCCTAAAGATGGATATCAATGAACTGGAATTATCGAATCGTGCCTTAAACTGCCTTAAAAATGGCCGCTCCAAACAGACTGGTGAAAAATTGAATATTGTGACGGTTGGTGATTTGGTCAACCGCACCGAACGTGAAATGCTCGACATCGAAAACTTCGGACGCAAAACATTGGATGAAGTAAGAAAAATTTTAGAAGACCGCGGCTTGAGTTTTGGTATGGATGTCGCGGGCATAATGAAAAAGGATTAACTTTGCAACACTCAAAAACTACAAAAAAACTGGGACGCACCAAGTCCCACCGCGAAGCGATGGTCAAAAATATGCTTCGCTCGTTCTTTACTCACGAGCGCATCCGAACCACAATCAGTAAAGCCAAATATGTCAAACGATTCGCCGAACGCTTAATCAACTTTGCTCAGGATAAATCGGTTGCTTCAAACCGGTTACTCTTTCAATATCTGCAGGACCGTAAACTGGTAAAATATGTTGTTGATGAGGTTGGTCCGCGTTTCAAAGATTATAAGGGTGGTTTTACCCGAATTCTGAAGCTTGGCACCCGACCTGGCGACAGTGCGGAAATGGCTTTGCTGGAAATGGTAATAAAAAACCCTAAACACATCGAAGAAAAAAGTAAAGCCGCACCCGCCAAAAAAGAAGCGACGAAAAAATAGTCGTAACTTAGATGTTGCGTTTCCTAGTAAAATCCAAAATCCATCGGGTACGAGTCACCGATAAAAATTTACAAAACGATGGTGGTATTTCGATTGATGAAGACCTGCTTCAGAAAGCCGATATTCTGGAAGGTGAAATGGTGCAGGTTATCAATACCAAAAACGGTGCCCGATTTGAAACTTATGCAACAAAAAGTCCGCGTGCTACCGGTGCGGTCTGTTTGAATGGCGGTTCGGCTTGGCTCGGCGAAATCGGTGACGAATTAGTCATAATCTCATATACCGGACTCGAAACCGTCGCCGCCCGAAGTTTTGAACCAAAAAAAGTACTTGTTGATAAAGATAACCATATAATTAATGACCGGAATAATTCTCGCAGCGGGTAAAAGCAAACGAATGGGACTTGCCCATTCCAAAGTCCTTTTACCTCTGAACGGTCGTCCTGTCCTGCAATGGATAATTGACCTTGCCCGTAATGCGAATCTCTCTCCAATTCTGGTCGTGGTCGGTCCACAGAGTCAGGATATCCAGGAAAAATTCAGTAGCCAGAATGTCCAATTCATAATCCAGCAAGAACAAAAAGGGACGGCCGATGCAGTAATGAGCTGCTCGGACAAATTAAAATTGAATGACGATATTTTGATTCTATACGGCGATACTCCCCTGTTACAGCAATCTACTATTAAACAATTAATTGATACATATCATAAAGAAAATGCCGATTGTGTTTTACTGACTGCACATTTCCCGAATCCGTTTGGTTATGGGCGGATTGTCCGCAACCAAAATAATGACATCACGGCAATCATTGAAGAAAAAGATGCCGATGACCAAATCCGTAAAATCAAAGAAATCAATGTCGGGCTTTATATTTTCCGCTATGCCCGTCTGGCACCCGTGCTGAAAACCTTAAAACCAAGTCCGGTCAACGGCGAGTATTACTTGACAACTGCCTTGACCGAATTAATCAATCAGGGTTGTAAAATCAAATCGGTCACGACCGATAATCCAGACCAGATGCGCGGCATAAATACTCCCGAAGACTGGGAAAAAGTTCAGAAAGTTTTTAAACTAATGCAATGAAGCGATTTTTAATTATATCCTTTTGTCTTATTATATTAGCCGGAATTGGTTTATTCCTCAAAAATCATTTCCAGTGGGGCAAACCAAAACCCGCACCGACTATTGACCGGAGTAAAATCCGTGTCGAAATTATAAACTGCTCTGGACTTGACAAGCAGGCAACCCGCGCTCAGGAATTTTTACGCGATGTTGGTTTTGATGTCTATGAACTGCGCTCGGGTAAAAGAGTTATTGACAAAACAACGATTGTCGAACGGGTCGCACCCGACCTGAAAAATGCCCATGCGGTCAGCGAAGCAATGGCTTGTTATAAAAAATCAAAGCCGATTCCAATCCGGACCATCAAAATAATACCCGAAGTCCAGAAAGACCTTGACTCCCTGCTCTATGTTGAAGTGACACTGGTTCTGGGCAAAGACTGCGAAACTTTTTTACCAAAAATCAACCCAATGTATTAATGGCAATAACACCAAAAAAACTTCAGGAAATCATCAATATCATATTTGAGAAAAAGGGTGATGATGTCCTGTTGCTGAACATAAAAAAATTATCGCCGATTACCGATTATTTTATAATTGTAACTGCCCAGTCCAATCTACACGCCCAGGCAATATCCGACGAACTCGCATTTCGGCTCAAAAAACAGAACATCCTCCCCCATCACATTGAAGGCTATCCGAATGGGCAGTGGATTGTCTTAGACTATTTTGATTTTGTTGTTCATATTTTCCTAAATGAAGTCCGTCAGTTTTATGGTTTAGAACGACTCTGGGGCGATGCTCCACAAAAAAGATTTACTGACCCGGCGTCCAATCATTAACAATGATTAGCCAGACAATAAAAAAATTTATTAACTTATATGTATCGGATATCCCCGCAAAACACGAAATCGCCTTTGTTGCCAATCCCCAATTTGGTGATTATTCATCCAACATCGCATTCCTGTTGTCCAAAATCCAAAATCGTCGGGCGACGGAAATCGCTGATGAGTTAGCCCGTAAACTTTCTGAACACAAAGAATTCTGTAAAGTCACGGTTGCCGGTAAGGGCTTTATTAATTTTACTTTAGCCGACCAGTTTTTATTGCAGGAACTGAAATCCGCTGTCTCGGAAAATTTTGGACGGATTGATATCGGTAAAAAGAAAAAAGTGCTGGTCGAGTATATTTCGGCAAATCCCACTGGTCCTTTAAATGTTGTTCAGGCGCGGGCTGGTGCATTTGGTAATGCATTGGTTAATCTGATGCGGTCTGCTAACTATGATGCAAAATCCGAATACTATATTAACAATACCGGCACCCAGATTGATTTACTTTATGAATCTTTCCTGGCAAGAATCAATGAACTTAATGGTAAACCATCCCCAATTCCGGAAAATGGTTATCCTGGTGCTTACCTGATTGATTTGGCAAAACAAGCAATTGCTAATAACATTCCGCAGGAAAAATACCGGGAATTTCTGTTACAAAATATTATCTCTTCTCAACAGCAGTCACTAAGGAATTTCGGAATTAAATTTGACTGGTTTGCCGAAGAGAGCAGTTTCAAACCGCGCCAGTCTGAAGTTTTAAATAAACTAAAAAAATACTCATATCGTAATGAAGGCGCTTTATGGTTTAAAGCAACTGATTTCACCGATAACGAAGACCGGGTCTTGATAACTTCTAATGACCGGCCGACTTATTTTTTAGCCGACCTTGCTTATCACTTGGATAAATTTGAACGCGGATTTGAACTTTTAATCAATGTCTTGGGTCCAGACCATCACGGTTATATCGAACGGATGAAAAGCGGTCTTAAAGCACTCGGTTTTAATCCTGACCGGTTTATGATTATTATTGCCCAACAGGTTACTCTGTTAAGAAATAAAGAAAAAGTTGTAATGTCCAAGCGAGCCGGCGAATTTATCACGCTTGATGATGTCTTATCCGAAATCGGTTCGGATGCCTTGAAGTTTTTCCTTTTAATGCGTCGCGCTTCCCAGCATATCGAATTCGATTTAGCCCTGGCGAAAAAAACCTCACAGGAAAATCCGGTTTATTATGTGCAATACGCCTATGCCCGGATTAACAGCATAATTAAATTTGCTCAGGAAAAAAACACTATTGATACAAAAAATCCTGACTTATCCTGTTTATCAACTGCTGTCGAACGGAATTTAATAAAACTGATAATCCATTATCCGGATATTATCTACACCTCGACAAAAAATTCAGAACCGCATCATTTAATTTATTACCTCTTGGACCTTGCCAATGCTTTCCATAAATTCTATGAAGAAGTGCGGGTGGTCAGCGATGATATCAAATCAACTTCGGCTCGGATTTTTTTATGCCAGGTAACAAGCCAGATAATAAAAAATACACTTACAATTATTGATGTTTCGGCACCGGAAAAAATGTGATAGAGCATATTGAATTTTTATAAATTTTCATTAA
>CAZXRM010000088.1:4971-6698 GCA_964642595.1 uncultured bacterium | reverse complement strand
AAATGGAATTGATGATATAGTCCGTAAAAATAATAAAGAACAAAAAAAGGAGAAAAAATGAATAAAAAATATGGTTATATTCCCGCACCTCCAGAAATGACAAAATTATCTTTTGGTGGTGATAAAACAGTAATATACGAGGGTGATTATCTGGTAAAACAATTAGAAGAAATGGCGAAAGGTAAAAACAATTTCAAAGTTATATGGATAAATAAAGATGGAAATACATATGAAGCATTCTTTGAGTGGGAGGAATAAATATATTTAGAGTTTATAAATAGAAACAAAATTAAGTCCAATATTACTTTCCCGAACCCCAATCCCAAATTCACAATATAATAAAACATACAATATGACACATGAAACATTGAATTGTTGATTTTATCCTTAATTTCTAGCCCAGATCCATTATCCTTCACTGATTGCTCTCTTGATTTTCCACTTGCCTTTCTCTTCCTTATAATATATTACATCACACTTCAATCCCGAAAAAATCCATCTTTTCTATTACATTTACGCATCATTCAACACTTCAATCTAAATGAATTACTTGCTGGCTATCGAGAAGCATAACTAAAAGACCTTTTAGAAATCTTAAAAGCCGTCAATTTTCAGGTGTTTTTTCACGCACAAATTCACCCCCTACACACTACCCTACCCTTTTCAGTTTTTAGTTTTTAGTTGTTGGTTGTTAGCAGGTTAGTGGAAAATTTACTTCGATTTTTACTCTACCTGCAGGTAGATTGTATAAGATGTTGAATTTTATAAAGATAGGTAAATTTCGCTTTTTTATGTCACCCTGAGCGAATGCGAAGGGTCTCGGTTAATTGTGACGTTCGAGATTCTTCGCGAAGCTCAGAATGACATGTTGGTTAATCTGTGTCAATCCGTGTGCATCTGTGGTAAAAAATTCTTCTTACTTATTCTCAATTTGTTTTAATAGCCTTATCGCTTCTGGTTTATCATCAACAACATAATCTGCAATGGGCCAGCCATTTTCTAAAGCCAGAACTTGATTAAGATACGAACGAGCAGTTTTATAATCTTTCTTTTTAATATAGCACTTGCCTAGCGAAACATAAGCCATCGAATAATTTGGGTCTATCTCAAGTCCTTTTTTTAAGAATTGTATTGACTTATTCACATCACCACCTAAAATTCCAGGCAGTTCATAGTAAATCATTGCCTTGGCATTATATGCCATTGCGTTATTCGGATCTAATTTTAGAACAATCTCAATCTCTTTTTTTACTTCACCGACCAAAACCAGCGAGTTAAAAATCCCTTTCATTTGAGAAATCTGACCTAAGTTTGCCATATACCAGAAATGTGCTAAAGCACAACTGTCATCAATCTGCATCGCCTTTTTTCCATAAGCAAGCCCTTTATTATAATTCTCAAGTTTCTCGGATTTATGCTCGCAGTGGTCACCGATTGTATAATAAACTTGTGACAGCGTATAATTTAATCGAAGATTTTCTGGCTCATCTTTTAGAACCTGTTCAAGCTTATTAGCACTTGTGACCAAATTGGATGAATTAAGATGTCTTGTCTCAAACAATTTTACCGCTTCATTGATTATTGAATCGTTTGTTTGTGCATTTATAATTGAAGTAAGTCCTAATACAAAAAAAACAAGAAAGATATTTTTATTTATTCTTTTCATTGTGTCCATCCGTGGCTACTTTTTTTATTAAAAATTATATTTTATTTTAAGGGTAATTTCG
>CAZXRM010000088.1:3514-4871 GCA_964642595.1 uncultured bacterium | reverse complement strand
CATCCGTGGCTACTTTTTTTATTAAAAATTATATTTTATTTTAAGGGTAATTTCGTCGTTGTCTTTAACCCGACCAAACATCGTTGTTGTTTTACCGCCAAGCACTCGATAACCCAAGATAATTTCCGCCCCTGCAACCGGCGAATAACTGATTTCCGGTGTCCAGACCCAAGCATAATTCTGCTTGATGTCTTTCCATTGTTTGATTTCGATTGCGCCATTCACCGGACTCAGTTTCAATTTATCTTTTAACAGTTTATAATCTAACCCAATCATAAAATAATCCTCAAGATTATTGCTTCCGCGCTCGTTAACAAAGCCATGCAGATACTGCGCATTGATATATATACCATTTTTTAATGTGTAGTCAAGACCTAAAATATATCGAAGATAAGGTTTATTACTTAAGATAACCGTATCTGAAGTTCCAAGTCCTAATAAAGAAAGGTCGGTTGTAAGAATTGTTTGTTCTGAAATAAACATTGCTGCTTCTGCCCAAACTCCGACATCTTTGATTGCACCCGCAACATCAAAGCCAATAATATGAGTTCGCGGATATTCAAGTTGACATTTTAAATCTACTTCGCCTGGATTTACGGTTGGGATAAATGCCATACGCGTCAACAGGGGTAAGTCGTAGCGACCATATACATAACTTAATGAAATATCATAATTGAAAACATTACCATTAACTTTTGCACCATATATCGCGCTCTGTTTTAAAGTTCGTTCCGGCATAATTATTG
The DNA here is from genome assembly GCA_964642595.1 of uncultured bacterium. GTDB lineage: Bacteria > Hydrothermota > Tepidihabitantia > Tepidihabitantales > CAIPLT01 > CAIPLT01. The sequence continues at coordinate 4,125 of CAZXRM010000088.1, read as the reverse complement.
TGTCAGTGATGTTCTGATAAGCAAGCCCAGCCGGCAAGGAAAATGTCGGGTAAAAAGCCGCTGCCCAATCACCACTTGGTAAAATCGCTGGTGAAAAGGTCGGAATAAAAACTCCGGCTACAGACCATTTATTAATATAATATGAAGCTTTTATGCTATTTGATGCCTGGTGCCGGCCAAAATCCCAGATATCCTGCAAATCATTTGGATTAAGATTATCGGTTGGATTTAATTTATCCGCGCTGCCCCAGGCAATTCTTTGTCGGCCGATTCGCAAATCCAGATTATTGCTTATAAACCCATACAAATCAATATATGCTTCACGCAAGTCAAACTCAACTGGTGCTATTTTCTGCTTATCACTTAAATCATAACTTGTCATAATATCAGGAAAACCAAATGACCGAATCCAGATTTCGCTGAACAAATGGACATTATCATTTGGTTTATAATCGGTCTGTAATGATAGCCGGTATTCCTGCCAGGCAAAAGACCAGTCTTTTATCAATAAACGGTTGTCGGTCTGCAAATATCCGTTCCAGTCAATTGATGCGTGCAGAGCAAAACAAGAGCATAAAAGCATAAACGCACCAGCCAACTTAGTTATTTTA
>CAZXRM010000088.1:0-3414 GCA_964642595.1 uncultured bacterium | reverse complement strand
TATTTTATTGCGCCAAATATCTTTCGGTAAACTTGTTGTCTGCAAGACCGGCATTGAATTTTACATCCTCCAGAATCATCTTGGTCTTGTGACCGGATTTCAAATCTTCCATCAGAGATATTTTTGCAATCCAGCAGCCATTAATCTTTTCGATTTGGTCGCTCGTCATTCGCTTAGCAATTTTACCGGATTTATCATAGTATTCGGTTTTCTCCGGATAAAAATTATCCGGCCGGACCGATAAAATTATTTTGCCGTACTCGCTGGCCGTTCCTTTTTTCGGGGTCAATTGTAAAACATAATAGTTATTATCACTTTTTAGCATTTCCGGATGCCAGTTCTGTGAATAGTTTTTTACTTCCATATCTTCATAAGTAAAATCCGTGCCGGCGAACTTAGTATTTTTGATATGTGATGCGATGCGGCGGGTCTTTTTATAAGCCGGCAGATAGATATAAAAAACATTATCCGGCAAAGATAAAAATCCGATACCTTTCTGGTCAGCCGGCGATATAAACTTACCGATTCTTTTATTATTACCTTTTTGCATCATCATAATCTCGCGGGTCTGTTCTCTGCCGTCTTTATCAATCAGCACCAGTTTCATATTCATCTCCTGGTCAGAAGGTCCGTTGATAACTGCATCAACCTTTTCCAGAATTGTTTGCGGTGATGGTTGGGCCAAGATTGATATCAAAGGTATTAATACACTAATTATTGCTGATATTATTGTTGATTTAATATATCTTTTCATTTTTCCTCCTTATACACAGATAGGCACAGACAAACAACGGATGACCGCTGAGTGTTTATCTGCGCTAATCTGTATTTTTTATCTGTGTTAATCTGTGCCATATTTTTTCTTTGTTAATAAAATTATTGCCGGTAAAATTACCAGCGCGCCTAGTCCGGAACTGAGCATTGTAATTGCAACAAGTATTCCAAATCTCTGCAGGGGAATCAGGTTGGCAAATATCAAGACCAAAAATCCGCCGCAGACCGTAATCACATTTATTATTATCGCCCGGCCGGTTGTCGTGAGCGTATTGGATAACGCGTCATAAATATTTTTACCATCTTTTGTTTCCTTGCGAAACCGGCTCAGAAAGTGAATCGAATAGTCAATGCCGATGCCAATTGAAATGCTTCCCACTAAAACCGTTGCAACATCCATAGAAATTTTGGCATATCCCATAAAGCCAAAGATTACTAAAAGCGTTAATAAAATCGGAACCAGTCCAATGAGACCGCCAAAAAAAGAACGCAGCATCATTGCAACCGAAATAAATACCAGCAGAATTGCGATGATTAAACTTTGAATCTGACTTTTCATCAGACTCCTATCAAGCCGGTCATAAATAAGTGGCGAACCGGTTAACCCCGCACCTTTCCAAAAGTTTTGAGTTTTAAGTTTTGAGTTTTGAGTTTCTGTTGATAGGTGCTGTGTTGTATCAATATTATCAATAAATGACTGTATATCTCTAAGCATCTTTTTGCCCTGGGCAGTCTCGATACCTGAAACCATTGCTTGAATTACTGCTTCGGATTTATCGCTGTTCACCATCTGTCTGACCATTTCTTCGCCTTCGAGCAAAAACCAGAGATTGCTCACTTTGTCTCTTGTGTCCGGAATGTTTCTGCCTTCCCCAATCACATAACTCATCTCTTCAATCAAATCTACGATTGACTGCGGGTGATAAACACCGGGTTGGGTTCTGAGAAATTCTTCTATCTCTTTTATTCTTGATAATACCGATGGCTCTAAAATATCCCCAGTTATTAATATCTGGATTGGCACTGAACCGCCAAACTTATTCTTCATTACCTGCTCAGAAATACGGATTTGGCTTGCGGGCTTGAAAAATCCGACCATATCTGAAGTCCGTTTTATTTTCGGTATGCCTAAGCTGCAGACAATGACGACAATTATCGCGAGACCAATTACAATCTTATTGCTCTTCAGAACAAGCAAAGCAAATTTATTCATAAAACGAGAATGTTTCTTTGCCGAATTTTCGCCTTGGACTGGCTGCCTGGGATGCGATGTCGAAATCAATAGTGCTGGAATTAGCGTAATCGAACTGACCAATGCCAAAAAGATGCCGATACTTGTAAAGATTCCGAATTGCTTTATCATTGTCAGATACGACCCAAACACAAATGAAATAAACCCGAAAACTGTTGTTACTGCGGCAAGCATTACCGGAACAATTATTTCACTTAATGCCCTTTCGGATTTATCTTCATTAAATTTATTAACGATGTGAATGGTATAGGCACTGCCGACCGTAAATAAAACAACCGGTATGATATTGGAAATTATCGTCAAGGGTATTTTGAAAATACTCATTATGCCGAGCGTCATAATTACACTGACCAGAACCGAAATCAGAGGCATCAGCACCCCGCTTGCTGAACGAAAACTTACAAACAGTAATAATGCAATCAATAATCCGACAATCGGCACTAATAATTTCAAATCACCAATAATAAAATTATTTATTTCATTAACCTGAAACGGTACACCAGCAAAATGAATTTTACCGTTGAGTTTTACTTTTTGAGCGGTTGACATTATCTGGCGCACCGTTTTTGTCTGGTCAATTCCCTCTCTGAGACGGCAGATGATAAGAGTGGTTTTGGCATCATCCGAAACGATGTGCCCTTGATATAAATCTTTGGCTAAGACATATTGCTTGAGTTTTTCTAAATCCGGTGCGGCCTGGGGCAGATTATATTCATCAATCAATTTACCGACTTCGATTCCGTCTTCGCCTTTTTTAATATCAATGATATTGGTCAAACTTATAACATCGGCAACGCCATCAAGTAGTTTGAACTCCTGTGTCAATACACTTATCTGCTCAATAACTTCCTGAGAAAAGACTTCTTTAGTATCGAGCACAACAATTGCTAAGGAATTACTGCCGAATTCTTCACCAATATGATTAAACATTCTGACAATCGTGTCTGTTTTAGGAAGATATGTTGTCGTATCTGAATTTATCTTTATCTTTGACGCGAAATAACCAAAAAATAATGTTAAAATGATTGTAATAATGATTATTATTTTTCGATATTTGACGACTAACGCCGAAAACCTATTCATTTTTTTATTTGTAATTTTCGAATATTATATTTATTTATTCTAAATAACGAGAAAAAAATATACAAATCAGCCGAATTTGCCCTGTAAATATTGTATTTTTCGAATGTTTTTTTCATATATTCAAATTATACTGAAATTATTTTGTTTGTCAATAATTATTTTTGATTAATATATCGCGTGAAAAATTTAACCTGGGTTATCTGAGTCTCTTTTAATTATTCCATAGAAAAGAATCGGGAATAATTTTTCGCTGTCCTGTTCCATTTTCGCTTCATCAGTTTCGGTTGCCCATTCATATTCTAATC
>CAZXRM010000087.1:0-6751 GCA_964642595.1 uncultured bacterium | reverse complement strand
AACTAATATATTTAGTATTTATCAATTCGGAACACGCTGGTCGTTTTGCCGGGCGGGTAATTCGGTCTGAAGTAATCGGCAATATTTGGGTGTTAAGATTAGCGTTTCTTATAATCTCACAGGCAAATTTATACCACGAGCAAATTCCTTTGTTGGTTAAATGATAAATGGCATAATGCTCGCTGTTAATCAATTTGAACAATGGACAACATAAATCTTTAGTATAAGTTGGCGAACCAATCTGGTCGGTCACGACTTCTAAAATATCTTTTTCTTTAGCAATATTTAATATCGTCTTAACAAAATTCTTGCCATTAATTCCGTATAACCAGGAAGTCCGTACAATAAAAAAAGATTTCAAATGGTCTTTAACTGATTTCTCGCCAAGACATTTGGTCTGACCATAATAATTGATTGGATTCGGTGTGTCGGATTCGGCATAGCCCTCGTCTTTTTTGCCGTCAAACACATAGTCAGTGCTGATGTATAATAGTTTTGCTTTTACCTCTTTGCAGGCGATTGCCACTGCCCAGGTGCCGAGCGTGTTAACTGAATATGCCTTTGATTTATTTGTCTCGGCTCCGTCAACATCCGTAAATGCCGCAAAATGACAGACGATATTGGGCTTGGCATCCGTGATTTGCTTGATGGTGCGGTTGATATCAGTGATATCCATTTGCGGTAAGTCCCATTCGACTGGTCTTATTCCCTGCTCTTTGAGATATTTGCAAAAATCCGTACCGAGCATCCCTTTAGCACCAATAACAGCAATCTTATGCATATAATTTTATTTAAACACTAAAAAACACCGAATCCACCGAAATAGCTTCAATCATTGTAAAATAGATTTGATTTTAGTTAATGCCCAGTCAATTTCCTGCTTGGTGATGATTAATGGTGGGGCAAATCGAATCACATAATCATGCGTCTCTTTTGCGAGTATGCCTTCCTGCATCAACTTCTCGCAGAATGGTCTTGCCTTGCCAACTTCTTTTTTGATTTCCACACCGATTAAAAGTCCTTTGCCTCTTACTTCTTTAACCTTTGGCGAATTAATCTTTTTCAGTGCATTCATAAAATATTCGCCCAAATCAAATGCTTTTTCGGTCAATTTTTCCTGGACAATAACCTCTAAGGCGGTTCTGGCTATTGCGCACGCCAATGGATTGCCACCAAATGTCGAACCATGGTCACCTGGCGTAAAAACATCCATTATATCATCATCGGCACAGATTGCCGAAACCGGATAATAACCACCGCCCAGCGCTTTGCCGATTATTAAAATATCCGGCACTGCATCTTCGTACTCATAGGCAAACATTTTCCCGGTTCTTCCCAGACCGGTCTGGATTTCGTCGTCAATAAACAGAATATTATTCTTATTGCAAATCGCTTTTGCCTGGCTTAGATAACCTTTATCCGGAATAATCACGCCGCCTTCGCCCTGAATCGGCTCAAACAAAAATCCGACCGTATTCGGATTAATCGCTTTCTTTAAAGCATCTAAGTTATTATATGGTATAATATTAAACCCCGGCGTATATGGACCAAACCCATAACGGTATTGCTCTTCCGATGAAAAACTGATGACGGTCGTGGTCCGTCCGTGAAAATTATTTGCACAGACAATAATTTCTGCGCAATTTTCTTTGACTTTCTTTTTTAGATACCCCCATTTTCTTGCTGCTTTAACTGCGGTCTCGACCGCTTCTGCACCGGTGTTCATTAATAACACTTTATCTTTTTTAGTCAGTCTTGCCAGATATTCACAAAATATAGCAAATTGGTCATTATGAAATGCGCGAGAGGTTAGCGATAATTTTTCTATCTGGTCTTTGACGGTTTGAATTATTTTCGGATGGCAGTGCCCTTGATTTAATGCCGAATACGACGAGAGCATATCCAGATACTTTTTTCCTTCAACATCATAAACCCAAACTCCTTCGCCTCGGCATAAAACTACTGGTAAAGGATTATAATTTTTAGCACTATACGAATTCCCTAAATTTATCAATTCTTCACTTCTATTCATTTCACTTCCTTTCTATTCTATTTAATATAAAATTAGCGAACATGGTAATTGAGTTAAAAAATCGTCAAATTCATCAACCGCTAAACTGAGAAATGTTGATTTGGGTAATAATACGACATCAACATTTAATGACTGCACAACACTGATTAAATTAAATACCGAACCTTTTTCGGTTACGATTGAGACCGAATATCCCTTTTTCGTAAACTCTTCTTGCAAAGAAAAAAGGGTCAACCAGCAGGCGCGGTCGCACTCAACGCTCTTTACGTCAGATGAAGTTGCGAATAACCCAACCAAAACTAATTTATAATTATCTTTGTTCAACCACGAACAAATTTTATCCTTAATTACTTTTTCTCCGTTGACTACCAATAAAGCATTTTCCATAACTTAACGACTCAATTTAAGTTTCAATAACAATAAAATATTTGCGATTACTAACGAAATTAAAGTCACAATAATACCTAATTTCAACCATTCTTTGAAATGGAATTTTTTTCGATAGGTCCGTTCGTAAATACCGATTGCCACTAAATTAGCAGTCGAGCCAATCATTGTTAAGTTTCCGCCAAAACAACCACCGATTAACAGACTCCACCAGAAAACATTGGCGCCGGCAATTCCTTGGGTTGTTAAATCTTTGACCACCGGCACCAGTGCCGCAACAATCGGTAGATTATCAACAAATCCGGAAAGTATGCCTGAACTCCAAAGCAGCAGAGTTAGAATACTGGCGCTTTCTTTCAATCCACCCATAAAATAAAAAGGCACGGCGTTTGCCGCCTGCACTAACAGGTGCGCGAGTTTTACGGTCACGCCCGTATATTCCAGGCAGGCAGCATTGGCAAACAAAAACATAAAATAAAGAATCGTCCACCAGTCTGGACCTTTCTCGATAAAATACCGTCCCCGGTCTTCTTCGCGTAAAACAATAAAACCGATAATCGCCAGCACGCTCGCTAAAAGTACAGTTCTTTCTTCAACACCCAAGAGATGTTCTAAAAAAGAATGCAATACGACGGATACAACAAAAACCGAAAATACAATCGTTGCAATAAATAATTCTTTTTTATCCTGACCTGAGATTTTCGATTCCAAATCTTTGATATCAATTGAAAGTTTACCTTTTAATTGCTTGCGGTAGTAAAAGATGATAATAAAAATAATAAACAGAACTGTTACAATCGCAATAATTGTCGAATTCTTCAAAAAATCGAGAAATGTCAGTTTACCGGCAAATGCCAGATAAATGCCAATCGGATTACCAATCAGCGTTAATGCGCTGCCGATATTGGTCGCCATCACCAATCCTAAAATAAATGGAATAATACCGATTTTTGTATGTTTGGATATTTCTACGGCAATGCCGATTGTAATAAGGATTGCCGAAACTTCGTCAACCAAACCGGCTAAGATTGCCGAGAAAAACATCAACGCCCCAAACAAAAGTAACGGCGAATGATAAAAATACTTCAATGCCTTTACTACTAAAAATTCAAACACACCTTTATCTTCCAGCCATTTTACTAAAACCATAACCGAAATAATAAAAAGGATTGTCGGAATTGACATAAACTTGACCGTAGTCTCGATATCCATCACCCCGGCAACGAGCAAAAGACTTAACGCCGCGGCACCAAACGCAACCCGATACCGAAAGAACAGAAGAGTGCCTAAAACCATACTGAAAAATAAAGTCATCGAAAAAATTTCTTTATTAATCCAACCCCGTTCGTTAAAACGCAAGTAGTCGAGTTTCTGGTATATTTCTAAATTAGGTAAATTGATGTGCGAGAAAATGACTTTTGCCAGAACAAAGAAAATAACCAAACCAGCAATAAAATAAATTGCACGGCTGTATCTCTGCCATATATTCGGTTCATAATTGCCGACCAGCATTTGATAAATATTATTAACTCGCTTTTCTTTAATGATATTAACCATCATATTCGGCATATTAACAATTCTCGCAACTTCCGCTATTATCTTTAAATATTCGCCTCGGCGATTTTCCGATGCAAAAAGAAAAACTATTAATTTTACTGGTTTACCATCAATCGAACCCCAGTCAATTCCTTTTTCGCTTTTAATCACACAGCCGAATAATCGGTCTGGTTCTTTCAAGACAATATGAGGAATCGCAATACCTTTACCTAATCCGGTTGAACCGATATCCTCTCGATGCTGCAAATTAATCGCAATTTCTTGTATGTTTTCAGCGGAAATTTTTTTATTTTCCTGTAATTTTCTGGCAACAAAATTAAAAACCTCGGTGCGGGTTTTTAATTCCGCATCAACATAAATTAAATCCGTTGAAAATATGCGTTCTAAGTCAAAATTGTCCATTGTTTTATTGTAACTCTAATTTAGCATTTGTCAATTTATATCCTTTCAAACTAATGTAAGCAACTCTTGACGAAACCTTATTTTTTTGTATAATTAAACCTATGGCTAAAAAATTACGACCCATAGCAATTACCCAGGGAGTAACTGTCACAAAATCAAGTGATGGCACAACACTTTCGGTCAAAGGAACTTTAGGACAATTGAATATCAAAATTCATCCGCAGGTATTAGTCGATATCAAAGACAAAGAAATCCACATTTCCGGGCGACAACCTGAATCACTGGTTTTTGTTGGCACAACCCGCGCGATTGTTGTTAATATGATTAAAGGCGTTACGCAGGGCTTTGAAAAAACTCTTGAAATCCGCGGCACCGGTTATCGTGCCCAAAAAACCAAAGACGGAGTACAGATTTTAGTCGGTTTTATTCACCCGGTTGATTTTACCATCCCGAAAGAAATAAATGTCGAGATAAAACAGGTTCCCAATCCGGATGATACCAAAGAACAGATGACCGAAATCACTCTCAAAGGTGCAGACAAACAGCTTGTCGGAGAATTAGCCGCAGAAATCCGTGCCACAAAACCAGCCGATGTTTACCAGGGTAAAGGTATCCGATACAAAGGTGAATATGTCCGCAAAAAAGCGGGCAAACGGGCAGTTGCAACACAAACATAAAAATCATCAATAACTAATAACCATTAGTATATAATCTTCAATATGAAACTTGGAAAATTTGAAATCTATCCGGTATTAGATGGATTATTTCGTCTTGACGGCGGAGCAATGTTTGGAGTAATTCCCAAAACATTATGGCAGAAAACCAATCCGCCCGATAACAACAACCGAATACTGCTTGCTCTGCGTTGTTGCTTAATAAAAACGCCACATCAGATAATTTTGATTGATACCGGTATTGGTGATAAGTATGAAGGAAAATTTGAAGATATCTATCAAGTAAAAAAAGATATCTACTTAGAAAAATCTTTGAATGATATTGGATTCAAACCTAAAGATATAGACATTGTTATCAATACCCATCTCCATTTTGACCACTGTGGTGGCAATACAAAAATTGATGATAATGGTAAGACAGTTCCGCGATTTCCTAATGCTCAATATTACATCCAAAAAGCCGAATGGGAACTAGCAATCAATCCTGACCGTCGTTCCAAAGCAAGTTATCTTCAGGAAAACTTTATACCTTTGAAGGAAGCCGGAGTGTTACATTTAGTTGATGGTGATAGAAAAATCACGGATGATATCGAAGTCATCATAACTTCTGCCCACACTACCGGTCATCAGGTAGTTTTGATTAAGTCCGAAGATAAAAAATTAATTTACTGGGGTGATTTAATTCCGACTACTTCCCATTTAAACCTCCCCTATTTGATGAGTTATGATTTATTCCCATTGCAGACAATGGAAATGAAAGAAAAATTGTTATCCCGGGCAATTCAGGAAAACTGGGTTTCGTTCTTTGAACATGACCCCAAAATAGCAATGGCTTATTTAACACAGGCAAATAATAAAATTATCATTAAATCTATAATCGAGTAACTAAATACCAATCAAAATATTTCATTTTATTAAAGTTGACATTTTATAATAATTACTTAAAATTTTAATAATGCGCCCGTAGCTCAATTGGATAGAGTGCCGGACTACGAATCCGTAGGTTGCGTGTTCGAATCACGCCGGGCGCGTATAAAAAGTTGTCAGGGATTAGTTATTAGTTTTTAGCAATGAATATAAATCATCAAATCTGGATGCAGGAAGCATTGAGTGAAGCAAAACTGGCATATCAGGAAAATGAAGTACCGGTTGGCGCAGTTGTTGTATATCAGAATAAGATTATCGGTCGTGGTCACAACCAAACCGAGACTCTTAATGACCCAACCGCCCACGCTGAAATTATTGCTTTATCGGCTGCGGCAAATTATTTAAACCGCTGGCGATTAACCGATACTTCAGTCTATATTACTTTAGAACCCTGTCTGATGTGCACTGGTGCCTTGATATTAGCCCGGATTAAAAGATTGATATTCGGTGCTTATGACAAAAAATTCGGTGCCTGTGGTTCAGTTTATAATATTCCGAAGGATAACCAGTTCAATCATTCATTTGAAGTTATCTCTGATATTCTATCCGAAGAATCTCAAGTCTTATTACAGGAATTCTTTAAGAAACAAAGAGCTGTCAAGAAGCCATTTAAATCACAAACCAAAGGAATCCATATTGTATAACAAATAAAGGTATTGATGTTATGCGCAAAATTTAGTATCATAAATATAGATATTTTTGATATTAACTTGTTTAAAGATTATTTGGGAGAAATGGCCGAGTGGACGAAGGCGCATGACTCGAAATCATG
>CAZXRM010000086.1:0-6766 GCA_964642595.1 uncultured bacterium | reverse complement strand
GCAATTGCCCGATACAATGTACTCACTGCTAAAATCGCACAATGCTTATGGTCTGGCGGTATTTCACCTAAAATATCAATAACCTGCTTTGGTGAAATCGTAAGGGCATCAATCAGCGATGCACCTTCAACATTTCGCGCAGTAACTTCACCACACGCAATAGTATATGCACAGCCCTCAGTATAAAATTTAACTTCAATAATAATGTCATTCTTTATCACTAAATAAAATTCCATCTCATCACCGCATAAACCTTTAATAAAAGCACCGGCCGACGGGTCATTCATCCGTCCCAGATGTTTTGGATTATCAGCAAATGCCATAATTCGGTCTGGATATTTTGTTGTTTCCGGTCTGTTTACTGACATAATTTTTATGTTTTACCTCGTCTTTTTAGTGTGTTTTTACTGCTAATCGGTCTAATTGTTTTCTTTCTGATATCATATACTGAAATCACATTTAATCCGTTGAAGTATTTCTTAATATTATTAAGTTCGTTTTTTGACAAAGGTTTAACTGCACACTGCCGCAAAGGCGTATTAATTTGAACTTCGTTAGGATTGATTTCGCGAGCAAGGTGTGCGATTTCATCTGCATATTTAATATTATCCTTTATAAACATAATTTGCAAGGCAAATTTATTCGGATATCTTGACTTAAATTTCTTGATGCCTTTTATTATCGAATCAAATTTTATTACCGGCATCGGTCGGTTTATTCCCGACAAGCTGCGCTGGTCAAATGCATCGAATTTGGCAATGACAAAATCCGTTTCTGATAAATCTTTGATAACATCATCATTTCCCAGCAATGATGAATTAGTAATGACCGCAATCTTTTCTTTTCTTGACTTTTTGATTTGTTTTATCATCTTGCCTAAATTTTTCGCCAAAGTTGGTTCTCCCCTGCCGGAAAATGTTATGTAATCAATCTTGACTGTTGGCAGAGAGTTTATTTCGGCAATAACTTCTTTTTCGGCAATATATTTTTTTCTTGTATCGGAAAATTTAGTCGTTTTGCCAAGCTGGCAGTAAACACAATCAAAACTGCAAATTTTATCTCGGTCCGAAATCGGGTCAATTCCCAGTGAGCTACCCAACCGCCACGAGAAAACCGGCCCGTAGATATATTTATAGTCTTGCCGGTGCATTCTTTATTGTCTGGACAATCTTTTCTATTATTTGTTTTATGATTTTGGCAGTTATGTTCTGTTTGTTAAATTCGACCAATGGTTTTCCGCTATCCCCGGATTTTACCAATTCAATTTCAATCGGAATCCTGCCTAAAAACGGTGCGCCTAATTCTTTTGCTGATTTTTCGCCACCGCCGACTCCGAATAAATCTATCTCTTTTTTACAGTGCGGACAGACAAAACCGCTCATATTTTCAATAATACCTAATATTGGTACATTTAATGCCCGGGCAAATAAAACACTCTTTCTGGAATCGAGAATTGCTACATCTTGCGGTGTTGTTACAATAACTGCACCGCTGATATTAGGAATGAGTTGACAAACACTCAAGGGTTCATCACCGGTGCCCGGTGGCGAATCAACAATTAAATAATCGAGTTCACCCCAGTTTACATCACTCAGGAATTGTTTTATCGTCATCATTTTCAGCGGCCCGCGCCAAATAACCGGCTGGTCTTTATTGCTTATCATTAATGCCAGACTGATTGCCTTTAAGTTACTCAAGACATTAGCCGGTTCAATTCCTGCTTCAGAAACGATAAGTTTTTCACCCTCGATACCGAGCATCTTGGCAATGTTCGGTCCGTGTAAATCAACATCCAAAATTCCCACTTTATAATTGGTCATTGCTAAACCGTACGCCAGATTGACCGCGATTGTTGTTTTCCCGACACCACCTTTACCGCTAATCACGATAATTTTATGTTTTATACGAGACATCCGCTCTTTGAGACGATTGTCCTGCTCGATTCTTTCCTGTTCAGTTATTGATTGCATATATTATTCCTTGACTTTCTTTTCTCGCGCGCAAATGCGCCAGATGTTATTTTATTCCTTTTATTTTCTCCCAAATGCTTATTATTTCTTTTTTTGCTTTGCTGTTAGTATATTCGATGATAGTTAATCCGTCAACCATTGCTTTTACGACTGAATCGTCAAAAGGTATTTTCCCAATTACTTCGATTTCGTCAATTTTGCAGTATTCTTCAATTTTTTTAGTTATATCGATATTTAAATCATATTTGTTTATAATTAATTTAGTCGAAATTCGAAAATGCTTAGTTAAATTAATGACCCGGTCGGCATCGTGTAAACCGGACAAGGTCGGTTCGGTCACAACCAGGGCATTATCTATTTCCGAAAGCGAAGCGATAACCGGACACCCGATGCCGGGTGCGCCATCAACAATGACCCAATCACAATTTCTCTCGAGCGCGATTTGTTTGGCTTTAGTTCGGACTAATGCAACCAGTTTTCCGGAATTTTCTTGAGCAATACCCAGTCTTGCATGAACCATCGGACCAAATCGTGTTTCTGAAATAAACCATTCACCGGATATATTTTTTTGCATGGCAATTGCCTGTTCCGGGCAAATCCAATGGCAAAAACCGCATCCTTCGCAATTAATCGGGTCAACTTCAAAATCCTGGCTAATCGCATCAAACCGGCAAACTTCACGGCATTGGTTACACTGACTGCATTTAATTTTATCAATTATTGCTGTTTTACCGCTTCTGAATTCGTGTTTTTCCTTAATCGTTGGCTTTAACAAAAGGTGCAAATCTGCCGCATCAACATCGCAATCCGCAAAACATGCATTTTTTGCCAGGGCAGTGAATGCTGCGGTAATAACAGTTTTACCTGTACCACCTTTGCCACTGATAATAATAATCTGTTTCATCTTATTTTTTTACGAGCCGGCCAATTCTGATTTTTTCCTTTCGGTCTAAATCTGGTATATATGGTTTAATATCCAGTAATGGTGTACCATCCAGCATATCAACACCCCTGACCAATAAAAACCTGCCGTTTCTTTTTACGAGTTTAACAACGCTCAAGCCGAGCTGGTTTGGTCTGCGTGGACTGCGGGAAGCAAATAATCCTTTAAGTTTATTATCCAGAAACCGTTTTACTTTCAGACGATATCCTCTTGATTTATGAAATCGGAACAGCAAAATCAGATGCGAGAAATCTTCAATACCTTCTAATCCCTGTTCGTATTCTTTAAACACTGAAATCTTACCAATTGAATTAGACTTGTTGGCTTGATTTGGCGTATCCTTTTTAGATTTAAACGGCGTATGAATTATTCCAATAGGTTTTACCTTCACACTAACCTGTCTTTTGTTTTTATCTATATCTGCTTTACGATATTTTTAAATTTATCTATATACTCTTTTTTCTCTTTTATCAGAGGGATGCCTTTAGAATATAAATAGGCAATCTCCCGGTCATAAGGGATATGCATCAGTACCGGAATATTATTTAACTTGCAATACGATTCAACTTTATCATCGCCGATTCCAGAACGGTTGATAACAACACCAAAAGGGATTTTTAGTTTCTTCAGAGCCTCAACTGCCAAATCTAAATCATTCAATCCAAACGGAGTAGGCTCTGTCACTAAAATACAAAAATCACTTGCTTGCACAGAATTAATCATCGGACAAGAGGTGCCGGGCGGAGCGTCAATAATTACCCTTTTTCGAGTATTGATAAGTCCTTTAACCTGTCGAATAAGCGGCGGCGACATCGCTTCCGTGATATTAAGTTTTCCGCGCACAAATTCAATTTCCCCGGAATTACCAATCTCGACTATGCCGATTTCTCGGTTCATCTCTTTTATTGCATTTTCTGGACAGAGCGCACTGCAGGCACCGCATCCATGGCAGAGATGAGGAAAAACTAAAACCTTACCTTTATTTTTATTTTGACCCGGGATTACCGCAATTGCATTATAGGCGCAGACCAGAGCACATTTTCCGCAATAATTGCATTTTGTTTCGTCAATTTGGGGAACCGGTATAAATGCTTTTTTCTGCTCAATAATATTTGGTTTCAGAAAAATATGCGCATTCGGTTCTTCAACATCGCAATCAAGAAACTGCACATTATCTAATGCTAATGCTAAATTTACTGCCAGTGTTGTCTTGCCCGTGCCGCCTTTACCGCTCGCAATTGAAATTATCATTATTAATTATTAGGCTCGGGTCATTTTCGTACCGCATTTTGGACAACTGATTTGATAATAGGAAATACCTTGCTCATGCACCACAACATTACCACAAGCAGGGCAAACACAATTGCCACCCGGTCCTAATTTATTTCCGCCCATTTGACCGCGGCCTTGACCTCGACCTAAACCTTGACCCATTCCTCTGCCTTGACCTCCTTGACCGGCTCTGTTTCTAAAACGCATATTATCTCCTTATTTTTTCTCTGGTTGTATTCCAAACTTGGAACCAACATTTGAGTTTTGAGTTGGCTTAAATTCGCCTTTTTTATATTTTTCTATTACCTCTGTTACAGTTCCGGTTGCACCAGTAATTATTTCTATGCCGGCGGCTTGTAATGTCTGAAAAGCGTTCGGTCCGACATTGCCGGTTATAACAACCTTGACACCTTTATTCGCCATCAGCTGGCTTGATTGAACTCCGACCCCGCCGGTATTTTCCAGGTTTGGGTTTTTTATCGCTTCAAAACTTAATGTGTCTGAATCGGCAATGATAAAATATTGACACCGGCCAAACCGCGGGTCTATCGGTGAAGCTAAATTATCGCCTTGTGCAGTTATACATATTTTCATTTTTTCTCCAATTTCTTTACCACGGATTTGACGGATTTGATTAACTTAATAATCTGTGAAAATCTGTGTAATCTGTGGTTTCATTTTAAAATATTAATTAGGGTGTGGATGGTCGCATTCGGTTTTATCAAAACCATAACCTTTACCCGCACCCGGCCGGCAAAGACTTGCGCCGCCTTTAAGAGTTCCGTTTTTAATCTGTTCGATTACATCATCAATTCTACCGCTGATGCCGACGATTGTCTCAATACCAGATTGACTGAACAAATCGGTTGCGCGCATACCCATTCCGCCGCAAATTATGCAATGAGCACCTTTTTCCTGCAAAAATTGCGGTATAAATCCCGGCGCGTGCCCGGGGTTTGAGACGTTTTCTCTTTTTGTTACCTGATTATTTTCTATATCAATGATGGTAAAAGATGGACATCGGCCAAAATGTGGAGAAACAAATTCTCCATCAGTTGAAATTGCAATCCGCATAATTACCTCGATTGTATAAGTTGGGACCGGGGGCAGCGTCAAAAAATTTCTGCCCCCCGGTCATTTATTATTTATTTTCATCGGTCGTTTTTTCTGCTTTTTCTAAAGTTTCAATCCGACTCTGGATTTCATCAAGCTCGGCTTTTAAGTCATCGGCCTGCTGTTTGAGTATATCCATTTCTTGTCTTGGCTCTAACTCTTGAGCATACGGGTAAGTTGGAACACCATAAGGTACCGACATCCAACCTGGTTGGCCAGTTGCCCAAAACCGGTTACGCCATCCTCGACCTCGTCCAAACCAGCCACGTCCGAAACCACGTCCTCGACCGAACCAACCGCGACCAAAACCCGGATTCATATAACCAGGCACCGGATAACCTGCGCAATAACCTGCGGCTCGGCCGGTCATCGGTCCTAAACCAGCTGGACCTGTTCTATCGCCTCTTGGCATTTCTATCACCTTCTTTCTTATTGTAATTGATAATCATTTTCATTAATAAGTAAAAAAATATATTTAAACATTTTTCTGACACCGGTCACACAAACCGTAAAATTGAATAATATGATTGGTAATTTTGAACTTGAATTTTTGTTGCAGTCCTTTTTCGGTCTGATTGAGTAATTCTTTTTCTTTATCAACAAAATCGGTGTAGTCAATTATCCGTCCGCAATTCGTGCAGACTAAATGATGATGATGTTCTTTCCCTTTAATGCCCTCTGCCAGTTCGTAACGCGCTCTTCTATCGCCAAAGTCAAACTTAAACACCATTTTCATTTGAACTAAAATTTCCAGAGTTCGGTATACGGTAGTAAGTCCGATCGCCGGATAAATCTTATGCACCGCCAGATAAATATCTTCGGCACTAAGATGTTTATTACTTTTACTTAGCACATTCAATATTGCATCTCGCGCAAAAGTCAGACGAAATCCACATCCCCGGAATCTCCCGTGCCACCAGGGTATTTGGTTACCGGTTCGATTAAACATTTTTTACTCCGTTATTGAAAATGATTATCATATTCAATTATACCCATTTTTTAGAAATCTGTCAAGGGTTATTTTAAAACATTGCGAAAGTCATTTTTATTAGAAAAATTTGTTATCCTTCGATATATTCGCTTAATGATATTTATTCAAATAGACAAACTTTTCTAACGGAAATCTTGGCGGTCGCCTTTTTTCATCTTCAACTTGTTTATCGGAAAGAACCGGGTTGATTGTCTCGGAATGTTTACCAACCATAATCACGGTAATGACATTCATCTCGTCCGGAATTTCCAATACTTCTCTCACCTTTTTCGGGCTATAACCAGCAATCGGATGGCAAACAAGACCAAGTTCAGTTGCTCTAAGCATCATTAAACCGACTGCCATTCCGCAACCAAAAAGATAATATTCTCTATCATGAATGATACAATCAAACTCTTTTTTGGTGAAGACAACGATATACATAGATGCCGCATATGCCCATTCATTTCCTTTGGAGAAAACTATTTTCATTTTTTC
>CAZXRM010000085.1:1827-6785 GCA_964642595.1 uncultured bacterium | reverse complement strand
TTTAGTTGTTAGTTGTTTGTTGTTAGTTGATAGACTAAAAAC
Organism: uncultured bacterium; assembly: GCA_964642595.1. Classification (GTDB taxonomy): domain Bacteria; phylum Hydrothermota; class Tepidihabitantia; order Tepidihabitantales; family CAIPLT01; genus CAIPLT01. The sequence continues at coordinate 6,743 of CAZXRM010000085.1, read as the reverse complement.
TAACAACCAAAAACCATCAACTGTTATGGTTTGTTTTATCATCGCCGGGTTATACCAGTTGTTAAGTTATAAAGAAAACGCTCACGCGTTCTTTTACAAGTCATATTTTGACACGTGAGTTTATGCATTTTAATATATTAGTACTATCTATATATAATACCCGATTAAATTATTATAATTATAAATTTATATAGACAGATGTCAAGACTTGTATAAAAAAAGTCGCCCATTTCTTCAATTATAACTTCATAATTATTGAATACTTATAATTAACGACTTTTTTATTGCTTGGTAATAGTGGAAATTTAATTGAAGGGTAGGATAGTAATAGGAAAATCCGCAATGAATTATTGTGTGAGCGACTTCTGAGTCGCTATTCTTTTTGAAGGAACAGATTCTTGGTTATGAATCGCGGTTTGGAAACCGCTCCTACAATAAAATGTTTTCTCTGTTATCTCTGCTCTCTCTTTGGTTATATTTTTGTTGGGGATGAACCCCAACGCTACAATTGTCTTTTTTCGTGCATTTTGTGCTTTCGTGGTTGTTTCTCGTTCTGGGGATTCATAGGTTCTATTTTTACTTATTGACTTTTTACTATTTTTATTTATCCTCTATTATATGGCACATGTTTATACACCAGGTCTTAAAGTCACCGAGAAAACTTTAGTCCGAAAAGAAAGACGATTGCCCTTAAAGGGTGAGGTTTTAGTCAAAAAGAATGATAAAGTTAACGGAGAAGTGATTGTTGCACGGACTTCTTTGCCGGGTAATGTCACAACTGTCAATGTTGCCGGTCTTTTGGGTGTCCCAGCCGAAGATGTAAAAATGATGATGGTAAAAAAAGCCGGTGACCCGCTTAAAAAAGACGAACCGATTGCTCTTTCCAAAGGATTTTTCGGTATGTTCAAGTCAGTCGTTAAATCACCGATTGACGGTTCGATTGAAAGTATTTCCGAGATTACCGGTCAGGCGATTTTACGAGAAGCGCCGAAACCGGTTGAAGTAGCGGCTTATATTGACAGCATAGTCACGGATATTATTCCAGATGAAGGCGTGATTGTCGAAACTGAAGCAAGTCTGGTGCAGGGAATTTTTGGCATTGGCGGTGAAACCCGGGGTATAATCAAAGCAATTGCTAAAACCTCGAATGACCCGCTGACCGATATGGATATTACCGAAGACTGCAAAGATAAAATCGTGCTCGGTGGTTCGATTGTTGACCAGCCGGCTTTAAACAAAGCAAAACAGGTCGGTGTAAAGGGCGTTATCGTCGGTGGTATCGAAGATTCGACTTTAAAGAGATTTTTGGGTTATGATATCGGAGTTGCGATTACCGGCCACGAGAAGTGCGGTGTATCCGTGATGGTGACTGAGGGATTTGGCAAAATGCGGATGGCAGAACATACCTTTAAATTAATCAATTCTTTAGTTGGTAAAATGGCATCAATGAACGGTGCAACTCAAATCCGCGCTGGTGTTATCAGACCTGAGCTGATTGTGCCGGGTGTTGATTCTAAAAAAACCGTAGCATCCAAAGCACTGGAGCATGGTTTAGTAATCGGGTCATTAGTGAGAATCATCCGCGAACCGAACTTTGGCATGATTGGCAAAGTTACCAGCCTGCCGGTCGAACTGCAGAATATCGAGACCGAATCCAAGGTGAGAATTCTGGAAGTAGAACTCGAGAACGGCAAAAAGGTTTTCCTGCCCCGCGCCAATGTTGAGATAATTGAAGAATAATTTTCCATAAAATTAAATATGAAAAACCAAAAACCAAAAACAAATATGCAAACATCTAAAAATTTCTCTTATAAAGTTAAATCGAAAAGTACGGTTTTATTATTTTTTATATGTGTATTTAATATTTGGTCTTTAATTTTTAATATTTCGTATGCAAGTAATGTTGGATATTCGTCATTACAGATAATTCCCAGCGCCCGCGAGTGCGGGATGGGCGGAACCGGCGTTATTTCCGGCTTGGGTCCGCAAGCGATGTATTTTAATCCAGCCCTGACCAGCAATGTCTCATCGTTTGCAGTAAATGTGAATTATACCAAATGGCTGCTTGATATGTATGAGCAGAGTATATTTTTAGTCCGTCCGTTTAGCAGTTTTAATCTCGGATTGGGCGTGGTTAATTTTAATGCCGGCAAACTTGATTTCCGGCCTGACTATCCAACCGATGAACCGATTGCAGATTTCAATCCGGTTGATTTTAACTTTCTGGTCAATTTCAGCAAAAGCACCGAAACCGACAAATTCCGGACTGGTTTTGGTGTTTCCGGCCGTTATTATTATCAGAAGATTTATGAATATACCGCAACTGGTGTCGGCGTTGATTTAGGCACAACGATTGACCTGCCGGCAAATCTGAAAGTTGGTATCGCAATTAAAGATTTCGGCACAAAGATGGAATTTATCCGCGAAGATTTTTCTCTGCCAACCCGAGCGGTCGGCGGAGTAATTTACAACATTAATTTTTCTAATATCACAATGCGCGATTGCTTTGATGTAAATTACTTGTTCAATGATAAAGAGCTGAATTTCAATCTTGGGGTCGAATTGAGTTATAAAGACCTGTTTTTTGTACGCGGCGGTTACCGCATCAATAAGAATACGAACAGTTATAATGCCGGGTTTGGTATCTTAGTCAAAAATATCCGAATCGAATATGCGCTGAGTCCGAATAATCTTGATATCGGCAATACACATCACATATCAATCGGGTTTGGATATTAAATACGAATCGTAAATGTCTAATGTCAAATATCTAATTTCTAATAAAATGAAACCACGAGATTTCACGAGATTAACACGAGAAACAAAAGAAGATTCTTGTGAAAATCTTGTGTTAATCTGTGGCTAAAAATAAATATAAAAATGTCAAATGTCAAAAATCCAAGAGCTGAATCAGTATTAAAACATTGGTCATTTGAAATTAATTTGACATTTGTAATTAGACATTTGAAATTATTATGAGTATTTCCTGGTTAGATTTTGAAAAGCCGATTGCCGAAATTCAGAAAAAGATTGACGAGCTTTCCACGATACCGGGATATGACGATGAAATAAGCAAGCTCAAATCACAGATTGAAAAGCAGAAGACGAAAATTTATTCAGACCTAACACCCTGGCAGAAAGTTCTGCTCGCCCGCCATCCTTCGCGTCCTTATACATATGATTATATTGATATGATAACAAAGGAGTTTATCGAGTTGGCCGGTGATAGGGCATTCGGCGACGACAAAGCGATTGTCGGGGGACTGGCAAAGATTGATATGGGTGAAGATAAAAGTCTAGATGTCGTTATTATCGGCACACAGAAAGGACGGGATACCAAAGAAAAAATTTCCCGCAATTTCGGCATGCCCCATCCCGAAGGTTATCGCAAGGCGTTGCGATTGATGAAAATGGCAGAAAAGTTCGGACTGCCGATTGTCACTTTGGTTGACACGCCAGGCGCTTATCCGGGTGTCGGCGCAGAAGAGCGCGGACAAGCTGAAGCAATTGCCCGAAACTTAAGAGAAATGGCAATAATCAAAGTGCCAATTGTTGTGATTATCACGGGTGAAGGCGGTTCGGGCGGCGCGCTGGCACTGGCGATTGGCAATCGGGTGCTGGCAATGGAATATGCGATTTATTCGGTGATATCACCTGAAGGATGCGCTTCGATTCTGTGGCGGGATAGTGAAAAAGCCGAAGATGCAGCCAAGGCATTAAAAATAACTGCCCAAGACCTTTTCCGGTTTGGTATTATTGATGAAATCGTGCCTGAACCGTTAGGCGGTGCACATCAGGATTATAAACTTGCGGCAAAATATATCAAAGAAGCAATCCTTAAATATGTCGCAGAATTACAGAATATGTCAGCCGAAGAACTGGTTGAACAGCGCATCGAGAAATTCCAGTCAATCGGCGTTTATTCGACATAGCACTAGAAAACCACGAATCACACAAATGAACGAATGACACAAATAATGTGATAAGGTTAAAAAATCTTTTATTAGTGATATTAGTCCAATTCGTGCTATTCGTGGTAGTTTTCATCTGAAGCAAGTGCAAAGTAATTTTCGTGCTGGTTATTGTGCGATTGTCGGTCGCCCCAATGTCGGCAAGTCAACACTTTTAAATTCATTAATCAATTTTAAATTATCCGCAGTCACTTCCAAACCCCAAACTACCCGCAACCAAATTACCGGAATTCTTAATGGTAAAAATTATCAGGCGATTTTTATTGATACGCCGGGTATTCTAACTCCCAAATATAAACTGCAGAAATCAATGCAGATTGAAATTCAGGAAGCGATTGCATCGGCTGATTTATTTGTATTGGTGGTTGAGCCATTTAAATTACCGGACACTCAAGAAGAACAACTCATCAAAGAAATTATTGTTAAGGCGACCATCCTGGCAATTAATAAAATTGACCAAGCCGAGAAAGATTCGCTGTTGCCTTTAATCGAGCAGTTGCAGAGATACTCATTTAAAGAAATTCATCCGATTTCGGCATTGAATAATAATGGAATTGAGGAGCTGAAAAAGAGTATCATCAAAAATTTGCCAATCGGACAACCATTTTACGGGCAAGACCAGATTACCATACGCAACGAGCGATTTTTTGCCGCAGAACTGATTCGAGAGAGTATCTTTAAGTATTATGGCGAGGAAATTCCGTATTGCACAATAGTCGAAATCGAAGAATTTACCGAACGGCAAAATTCCAAGGATTATATCCGGGCAGTCATTTATGTCGAACGCGTAACACAAAGGGCGATTATTCTGGGCAGAGGCGGTCAGGCAATAAAAAGAATGGGAAGTATTGCCCGAAAAAATATTGAAACTCTACTGGGGAGGCCGGTCTTTCTGGAACTGAGAGTGAAAGTCAAAGACGACTGGCGGGATGACGAAAATTTTAT
>CAZXRM010000085.1:0-1727 GCA_964642595.1 uncultured bacterium | reverse complement strand
GGCTGGATTTTACTTTTGAACATCGCAGCATCGGTCTGATTGGATGCGAGACGGCTGATGAATAAATCAATCATTTCATATTCCAGATAATAATTGGCATTACCGATTATCAACTGCTGCTTTAGGATAAAAGTGAGGATGATATCAAGCTGGGAATGGAGTTTTAAGTAAATATCATAATCGGTTATCGGTCTTTCGGTTTCTTCGTTCATCAGAACGACAATTAATGTGTAAGGAAAAACATTTAAAGAAAATTTATAGGCAGGAGGCAAATTACACGTTGGGGCAAGACAGTCAATGTTGATGATATTATTCTGCATAATAAATTCTTTGAGGTCATACTCGCAGGTCATACCCAGTTTATAGACAATGATGCCAATTCCCAGGTTGCGCATTTGTATTTCTTTTTCTTCGGGTTTGAACAGAGTAATCATTCGGAATTTTATCTTGGTTGTTTTCTGCAGGAACAAAAGTTCACGCAAGAGAATTTTTACCATTAATTCAGCCAGTCCTTTGCCGTGATAGTGCTCATCAACTACCACATCCCAGACATCAATCAGAGAATTTTTTTCATACTCAGCCAGGCAGTGTCCGATTCTTTTTCCCTGCTCATAAAGTATTATATCAGCGGTGCGGTCTGTGAAGTTTTTTTCAATATTAAATACCTGTTCCTTGGATGTCCGTTCATTGATAATTATATTGTTTTCACTTTCCCAGGTAAATGCCGGGCCGAACGGCAATGGAATAAAACCGCTGTCTTTGGGATAATTTCCGATGAGCGCCATATTTCTTATAATTTATTCGATTAATAAAAGGCAGCAGTAAGTCGGGATGTCATCATAAGTTTTAACTACTGCCAGTTTAACACCGGCATTGTGTGCGGTCGCGTAAACATCAATCCCGCATGCTTCCATCGAAGGACGGGCGATTTCCGGTTGGGGGCAGGGTTTTTTCAAATTGCATTTGTCCGGACACAAATTGCACGGTCCGGCACTTAAAGCAAATGCTTTGTAATAACCGTCAAGAAACATTTCGCGCTCGAGTTTTGCTAAGACCTGACGGATTGACTGTCTTTTTTTGCGTTCGGTGATTGGTGAGTACTGATAAGTGAAAAAGAGCGCGCCCTTGTATTCTTTGAGCATCTGTTTGGTATATGCCGGAGTTGGTGAATAAGGTGGGCAGGTATATCTTGTATTGTAAGCATCACAGCCAAACTGGCATTTCATTCTTACCCAGTTGGAAACAACGACTTTTTTCGGCTCGATAAATTTCACGGCACGCGCGCCGGTTTTTTTGATTTCTTTGATATACTTGTTATATTTATTTTTCATCTTGACAAAAATATAATGGAAACGACTGCGCTGATAATACCGATAATATGATTAATCGTGATTTTTTCACCGAGAAAAATAAATCCGAGCGCAACCGGAATTATGATATAAAGTCCGGTCCAGGGCACGACGACTGAAATCGGTCCTCGGGCGAGTGCGGCATAGAATGCAAAAGTTGCAATCATTCCGATGATGCCGACGATAATCGCCCAAATCGAGAAATTATTAAAAGTAACTTTAGTGCGGATAAAGACAAATACGGCAACCGCAAGCAGCGAACCAATTGTCGTATATAAAGCAAGCATTTCGGTTTTCATATTGTGAGTGTGGATTTTGCTGAAGTACGCCCAGATGCCCCAGAAGATAAATGCAATTAATGAATATATTTTATAGCTG
>CAZXRM010000084.1:0-6827 GCA_964642595.1 uncultured bacterium | reverse complement strand
ACGGGACATACGCTTCCAGTCCTTTGATGACAATCACCGAAGATTGAGCCGGTCGCTTGCCGGTCGCTTCCAATTTTGAGCATTTTGCCAGATTGGAAATGAGATTCTGGTTTTCTTGAGTTAATAAGAAATCAGACAGTTTTTCATCAGTTGTATTGATAAAGCAGGAAACAGTTTTTTTAATGTCAATTTGCATCTCGGCGCGGATATTTCGGATACCGATGATAAGTTCGCGCATTGCTTCGACCCGGTTAATAACTGATGATTGATGGCTAATCGTGATTGGTTGGGGCCAGTTCGCAAACATTATGCTGTCGGTTTCATATTCAAACTTGTGCCAGATTTCTTCGGTCAAGAACGGCATAAACGGATGCAGCATAATTATAGTATTCTTAAATATTTGGTTGAGCGTATCAGTAAAACTTAAATCCTGATTGTTCTTGCGAATCTTACAGAATTCCAGATACCAGTCGCAGAAGTCGTGCCAGAAGAACGAGTATAATGACTGGGCGGCAGTGGAAAAGGCAAACTTATCAAGCGATTTAGTAACCGTTTCGATTGTTTCGTTGTACTTGGAGATAATCCAATCGTCACTGGAAAGTAGCGAGGAGTGAGGAGCGAGGAGCGAGGAGTTTAACTTTTTACTCTCTGTGCCTTCTGTGTTCTCTGTCGTTTTCATTGATGCAATTAATCGTGCCGCGTTCCAGATTTTGTTGGCAAAGTTTCTGCCGATTTCGACTTTTTGCTCCCAGAACCGGTAGGTTTGACTGCCTGCTTCCAGATAAGCCATTGTGAACCGCAAGGCACAGGCGCCGTATTTATTAATCAGTACAACCGGGTCAACACCGATTCCTTTGGAGCGGCTCATCCGCTGACCGGTTTCGGCTAACACAGTCGAGTGGATATATACATCATAGAACGGTACTTTGCCGATAAAGTCCAAGCCGGACATAATCATCCGAGCGACCCATAAAAATATGATGTCCGGGTCAGTGGTCAATACATTGGTCGGATAAAACTGTTTTAGTAGTTCGGTTTTTTCGGGCCAGCCCATTGTCGAAAATGGCCAGAGTGCGGACGAAAACCAGGTGTCGAGCACATCTTGGTCCTGACGGATTTTTTTGCTGTGACACTTGGGACATTCGGTCGGGTCTTGGCGCGTGACGATAATTTCATTGCAGTCATCGCAGTAGAATGCTGGAATCCGGTGTCCCCACCAGAGTTGGCGGGAAATGCACCAGTCGCGCAGGTTGTACATCCAGTCCAGATAAACTTTGGTCCACCGCTCGGGATAAAATTTGGTCGTGCCATCCTCTACTTTCTTAATTGCAGGAGCGGCTAAAGATTTTGTCTTAAGAAACCATTGCAATGATACCATTGGTTCAACCAATGTTTCGCATCGCACGCAGGTGCCAACCCGGTGATGATAATCTTCAATCTTTTCTAAATATCCCTGCGCCTGTAAGTCCTCCACGACCAGTTCGCGGGATTTTTCGCGGGACATTCCCTGATATTTTGTTGGCGCTTTGTCGGTAATTTTTGCATCTTCGTCAATCACTTTGATAAATTCGAGTTTGTGCTTGTTGCCCAGTTCAAAGTCAACCGGGTCGTGAGCCGGTGTTACTTTTACTGCGCCGGTTCCGAATTTCATATCAACCGCTTCATCCGCAATAATCGGAATTTCCCGGTTGACCAGCGGTAAAATTACTTTCTTGCCGATTAAATCTTTGTAGCGGTCGTCCGCCGGATTAACTGCAATCGCAGTATCGCCAAGCATTGTTTCGGGGCGGGTTGTGGCAACCATAATATAGTTGTTAGTTGTTGGTTGTTGGTTGTTAGATAACGGATACTTGATATACCAGAGTTTGGTTTCGGCTTCTTTGTATTTGACTTCCAGGTCTGAAATTGAAGTGTGACAGCGCGGGCACCAGTTAACAATATAGTACGCTTTGTAAATCAGCCCTTCTTCATAATACCGGACAAACGCTTCGCGCACCGCTTTAGATAACTGCTCGTCCATCGTAAAACGGGTTCTTGACCAATCGCAGGATGCGCCTAAAGTTTTTATCTGGTCAATAATGATGTTGGCATGCTTTTCTTTCCACTCCCACGCCATCTTCAAAAATTCTTCGCGACCAATATCAAAACGGGTCTTGCCCTGTTTTGCCAAAACTTTTTCAATCTGATTGTGAGTTGCAATGCTCGCATGGTCAGTGCCGAACAACCAGAAAGTCTCATAACCCTGTAGTTTTTTGAAGCGGATTAGAATGTCCTGCAGAGAATCCTGAAGTGCATGTCCCATATGCAGGACGCCGGTGATATTGGGCGGCGGAATGACAATGCAATAACGTGGTTTTTTACTTTGCAAGTCGGGCGTGAAAAATTTATGGTCAAGCCAGTACTGATACCATTTTTTCTCGACTTGTTTTGGTTCGTATCTTATCGCAAATTCCATAATTTTTATTATAGGGAAATTATCGTTACAGTCAATAACAGATATACGGTGGAGATACGATAGAGATATAATAGACATTCAATTGTATATCCAACGGATTTCAATTGAGTCTCTATTGTATATCTATTTGGTGTCGAGTTTGACAAATCTTAAGATTAATCTTTCGATTTGCCGGCGAAATAAATAAAATAAGGAAGCAAAGATAATTATAATGGCTAAGAAAACCAGCCAGTCCGGTCCGGAAAAAGTCACGGCTTTGGCGCCGATAAGGTTATTAATGATGTTGCTTGGCAAACGGGCAATTATAACCATTAATAAAAAGACAAAAAACGGTATTGGTGTTAACCCGGCAAGATAATAAATGACATCGCCCAATGGCGAAAACGGGATGAGTAGCAAGACAAATAGTATAAACGGTCCTTTGTGCAGAATATATTCGTCAAACTTTGACATTTTGTCGTTGGAGATAAAATTGAGCAATGTTTGGCGACCGAAAAACCGGCTAATCCAGAATGTCAAGGTGCAGCCAATGGTAATTCCCAACAGCGATAATAAAGTCCCTTTGACCACCCCCAAAAGATAACCGGAACTAAATGCGATAAAATGTCCGGGCAGCGGAGCAAAGATAATTTGCAAGACCTGCAAACCAACCAAAATCAGCGGTGCGCGGACTCCGTAGCCGGAAATAAACGAACGTATTTTCTGCTGGTCGGATAATGTCTCCCAGAGATTCGGAAATTTTTGGTATAAGAATATTAGTCCCAGAATAAAAACTATAACGATAAAACCAAGATAAAAAAAGGCAGTAGTTCGTTTTTGAGCAGGGCTTGGTTTATTGTTAATTTGCATTTGCACAAGAACGCAGATACGAATATTGGGACGCAGATAAACGCTGATATAAAGATAAAGAAAATCAGAAAAATCTGCGGAAATCAGCGTCCAACAGAATCTGTGATAATCTGCGTTTCAATATCATTTAACCGTATCTAAAATTATTCCGGTTTATAGCCGAGCCGGTGGAACGGATTGACGACCGACGAAGCGACATTTTTTAAGTGCGCTGAGACGCGTTTTAAGAACCGAGCCAGAAGCGCATAAATTACTGCTTCGCGTCCGGGCAAAGTTTTATCAACCAGGATATCTTCGATAATCTGCTCAATTTCCGGTGCTATTTTTGCGTGAGTTTCCATTACCTCTTGACCCAGTACTTCATCGGCATTTTTAAATGCGGTGATGGTATCAATAAAATTCCGGGTTATGGCTAATTCTAATTTTCGGATACGGTCGCAATAGCCACCGCACAGTTTTTCCGGATAATTGTGGGCGAGTTCAATTAAGTTTTTGGCATAATCACCGATACGTTCGATGTCAACGACAATCGTCACCAATATCAAAGCACCGGTTATGTCCTGTTGAGGATTGATTGATAAATGCTCCAGAACTTTACGGCGCACGGTAATCTGCATTTCGTTCAATTGCTGGTCGAGCTTATAGATATCCGATACTTCTTTTTCGTTGTCAATCAAAACCCGCAAAGAAAATTCATACATATCTTTGGTCAGCTCGAGCATCTTGACCGCATCGTTGGTCGCTTCATTCAAGAGCGAGGTTGTTTTCCAGAGTTTAAAAAAATCACTAAACATAAATTCCTCCAACCCCGCACCTATTATCAAATACAATTTTAGCCACTGAGGGCACTGAAATCACTGAACTTAATTTTTTTTCTGTATCTTCAGTGGCAAATTTCTGATGCGGGGTCATTTTAATTTTGATATCAAAAATATTGCAATCGGTATTATATAAAAAATCATAACTATGTAAATAACCGCTAAAACCCGGTTTTTACCGGCAAGTTTGCCAAACAATAATGAAATATTTATCGGAACGAATTTCAAAGGAATCCAGATTGCGGCACCAATCAAATTAAAACCGAAATGGGCAAAGGCAATCTGAATACCCAAAGGACCGCCGACCGATAATGCGGCTAAAAGACAAGTGACCGTTGTTCCAATGTTGGCTCCGACCATATATGGAAATACTTTATTAATCGTAAGAATTCCCGCGCCGACCAATGGTACAATCAATGATGTTGTTACTGAAGATGATTGGATAATCGAAGTCATAATCAGTCCAATTAGAAAACTCTGAATTGGACGTCCAAAAAGATAGCGGTCAATAATCAATTCCAAGCGTCGGGTAGTTAGCGCTTTCATCGCATCAACTAAAAATTTAAGCGATGCGAAGAGCAGGACGAGCGCAAATACTAATGTAATCCAGCCGACACTGCCAAATAATTTTATCAATTGTTGATTAACCGGAACGATAATGTATTTTAAAGGACTGCTAATGCTTGCGCCACCGACATCGGCAAATACTCCAGCCAAAAAACCAGAGAAACGTTCTAACAAGTTAAACTTTAGTTCCAGCGGAAATACAACCAAAACCGTGAGCACATTAAAGAAGTCGTGCATAATCGCAGCCGGAAATGCCCGCTGAAATTCATGTTTGCGGGTGATGTGAGTGAGCGAAACCAAAGTGTTGGTGATGGTTGTGCCAATATTCGCGCCCATTATAATCGGTATTGCATTGTTGATGCTGACAATGCCGGATGCGACTAAACCGACCGTAATCGAAGTGGTTGCTGATGAACTTTGGATAATTGCGGTTGCTAAAATACCGATAATCAAACCAAGCAAGGGATTTGCGGCAAAACTGAATAAATTTTTTAGCCGTCCGGCCATCAGGATTTTTAAACCTTCTCCCAGAAGGTTAATACTTAAAAGAAAACAATACAGGGCAGTAATGAATATGAACACCCAAAGTATTTTTTGAGTATTTCTATTCATTAATGATAAATATTCTAAACTTTGGCAGTTGCGACGACCGCGCCATAAACCTCGACTGCGCCATTTGTTATCAGGGTTTTTGCTGCTTCGGATAAGGTTGCACCGGTAGTTATAACATCGTCAATTAAAATTACCCGTTTATTTTTTATCGCAGGCTGGTATTTTAATTTTATCTCGAATGCACCGCGGATATTGGTGATTCTTGTTTTGTAATTAAACTGAGTTTGGGATTTGGTGTTTTCGATACGGCGCAGGCAGTCAAGCAGTTTAAATCCGCTGTTAGCCGAGGTCTGTTCCGCAAGTAATAACGACTGGTTAAATCCCCGCTCACGCAGTCGTGCCGGATGCAAAGGAATCGGCGCCAGATAATCGGCACGGCTTAAAATCGGGTCAGATGTAATAAGATTACTTAAGCCCATCGCTAAAATTTTAGCCAGTTTTGTTTTGCTGTTATATTTGAAATTATGGATAAGGCCTTTATAAGGAGTTGTATAAGTTCCCAGTGCCCGGATACGGGCTAAAACATTCGGGACATTTCCGCTTTGAAGTAAAGGGTGAAGACATTCATTGTTATTGTCTTTGGGAAGACCGCAAATCGGACAGACACCCAAAGCAGTTGTTGTAAGTTTGGTAAAACAGTTACTGCAGACTAGTCCTTGGTCAATGTCTTTGTCACAGCCAAAACACCGGGGCGGGTAGATGAAATCGAGCAGAGAATGGAAAACCAGCCGGACATCAGAGACAAGGATGCTGGACATATTTAAGTTTTTCTTTTTGATACGATAACCGAATAAACCACGGCAAAGATTATCAGTCCAATTGCGATAATCTGGTTGACCCAGAAGTTAGAAAGGTTTTCATAATATCTTACAAAATCAATGCCGAACCGGAATAGACCATAAAATATCATAATGGTGCCAAAGAGCATTCCGTCTTTTAAATGTTTTCTTTCCAGAATCAATGCGATGATAAACAGCACAAATCCGGCAAGAGACGAATAAAGTTGAGTTGCATGAATCGGGCAGGTAAAAGTGTAACCAGCGGCAGAATCGGGCGGAAAAATTAAACCGAGGAATGAACCGGTTGGCTTGCCAAAACAGCAACCATTAAGAAAACAGCCGATGCGGGTCAGTCCTTCCCCGAGGACGATTGACGGTGCGACCGCATCGAGCATTTTCAGCATTGGTATTTTCTGTTTTCGGATATAGATAACACCGACCAGAAATGCGCCGAGAAAACCGCCGAAAAACATCAGACCGCCCAAACCGCCCCGCCAGAAAGCAATCGTGCCGATTAAGTCATTTTTGAATTCGGGCCAGTGAAAGATGACATATAACAAGCGCGCGCCGATAATAACTGCAATCAAAGCCAGGATTGCCAGGTCGGTAATCTTGGTCGGTTCGACACCGAATTTCTTGGCACGGGCTTCAACCAGTTTTGTGCCGATTAAGAACGAAAGAAATAACATCACCCCATAAGAATAAATTTGAAAGTTGGCAATACGGATTAATATTGGATGCATATTA
>CAZXRM010000083.1:5707-6859 GCA_964642595.1 uncultured bacterium | reverse complement strand
GTATGATTGCTTATTGTGGACTTAATTGTGCTGAGTGTCCGGCGTATATCGCCACTCAGGAAAATGATGATAATAAGAGAAAGCAGGTTGCCGAAGAATGGCAAAAGGCGTTTAATCCAAATATCAAACCCGAAGATATTAATTGCGATGGTTGTACTACCCGATCATCCCGTGTTTTTGCACATTGTCTTGAATGCAAAGTGAGATTATGCGGAATTGCAAAAGGTGTCAAAAACTGTGCGTATTGTTCGGATTATGCCTGTGATAATCTTCAGGAGTATTTTAAAATGGCACCGAAAATGAAAGAAAGTCTTGAGAGCATTCGAAAAACATTCAAGTAATTTATACAAGGAATTTATGAGTAAACGAACAATAAAATATGCAATATTGATTATTATATCTTTATCAAACTTTATTTTTGCTAAAACTCTGGTAAAAACTGTAATCCCCTATTATAAACCAGTAATTGGTAAAAATCTGATATATAATGCATCCAGCGAATTCAAAGGGAAAAATTATTCGTCTGTTACTAACACAACAAGCCAATTTTTAGTCTGGAATAAAAATCAAGATGGAAGTTTTCGAGTAATTGTTCATCGAAATACATCGGGTTATCGAATTATTCAGGATACAATTAGAAAAGAGAACGAGCCGCAGACCATCTGGGCATATTTTGATGTATATCCGGATGGTAAAATTACTAAAAATGTATCGCTCGATAACTTCGACCCCTCGCTCTATTTTATTCCTTTGCCGAACGATACAATTACCGCATTCAACGGGTGGGAATTCTTTGACTCATCCAGTCAGGTGCGAAATCTTTACCAGATAGATGATCCTAATTTTTCCGATAGTATCTGGAAAATAAACATATCCCAACAAACACCATTTGATTCGATATATCTTATGTCGTCAAGTTCGATTTTTTATATCAATTCTAAAAAAGGTGTAATGGTAAAAAAGGAAAGTGAGTCATCAACCGATTACGGTTATTCGTCCGGGATAACAAATAGTTTAGTAACGCTGGACTCAATTAAGCCGATTGATACAGTTCGCCTCAAGCCGTTTGTAAATGAACTCATTGCTTATTTTCAAGTAGAATCTGCATACAATCAGATTTTAGAAAAAGTCGAATATAATTCTCCTCATGCA
>CAZXRM010000083.1:3670-5607 GCA_964642595.1 uncultured bacterium | reverse complement strand
CAAAGTCGTAATATTAGATTTCTGGTATCGGGGATGTCCTTGGTGTATTCGAGCAATGCCGATGATTAATCAAATTGCAGAAAATTTCAAAAATGCACCGGTTGCGGTTTTGGGTATGAATATTGATAAGAAAAAAGATGATGCATTGTTTGTCGCAGATAAAATGAAACTGATTTATCCCAGCTTACAATGCGGTGATGTTTATAAAAAATATGATGTCACCGGTTTTCCAACGCTCTTTATCATAGATAAGAAAGGTATGATCCGCGATGTCCATATCGGTTATTCACCTGACCTGGGCGAGAAAGTAACAAAAAAGATAAATTCGCTACTTGAGAATAAATAATATTTATATAGATGATACACATCATCGGTTTAGTCGGCAGTCCTCGTAAAGGTAAAAATACTGATGCACTTGTTCAAAGTGTTTTAGATGGTGCAAAAGATAGCGGCGCTATGACAACCAAGATTTATCTTAATGACTTAAAAATCAAACCTTGTCAGGCATGTGATAAACACCCTTATCCCAAATACTGTATTTACAATGACGATATGAGAAAATTGTATAGACTATTTGAAAAAGTTGATGGCATTGTTTTAGGCACACCGGCTTATTATGAAACAATCTCAAGCCAGGTTAAGTTGATGATTGACCGATGTAATTGCTTATCTCGGAAAAAAACAACATCAGATGGCAAATTAAAATTTATCCGTCGTGTCCAAAAACCAAAGAAAGGAATATTCATCTGGGTTGCGGATTGCTCAACTAATATCAAACCTGCTCTTGCTTCGATTGATTATTGGTGTCGGGATATAAATTTAGAGATTACAAAAATAATAAAAATGACTCATGCCGACCGAAAAAATAATCAAAAAGAGAAATTATTATCAGTTGCTTATAATACCGGGGAAAAATTAGCGCGGCAATTATTAAATAAATAGATGTAAGTACCAGTCAATAATATTTCTTCCAAAGAATACTGCAATTATTGAACCAGCTGCAAGAAAAGCGCCAAATGGTATATATTCCTTGCGATTTTTGATTTTCAAAAGAATCAAGAATGACCAGATAAAAACACCCAGGCAAACCCCTAAAAACATTGCCAACACCCCGTTACCCAAACCAAAAAATGCGCCAATCATACCTGCCAGTTTTATATCTCCCCACCCCATCATCTCCTGCTTCTTAATCATAAGACCAATCTGACGAAAAACCCATAAAATTCCGGTACAAATTACAACTCCCAGCAGAGCGCTTTTTATATCCCGCACATTGAGCACAATACCGATTATAATGCCGGGCACGGAAATAACATTCGGAATTATTCGGTGTGATAAATCGGTGAATGTTGAAATTATAAGAAGCGAAGTAAATATTGCAAAGGTTATTAACTTAAGAGTCATTCCGAACTTAAGAAATAAAAGTAAAAACAGAACACCGGTCAGTAATTCGACTAATGGATATTGTATAGATATTTTAGTTTTACAATAACGGCACTTACCACCAAGAAAAATATAACTTATAACCGGAATATTATCATAAGCCCGAATTGGTTTCAAGCATTTCGGGCAAAACGAACCTGGAAATGCGATTGATTTGCGGAGCGGAATACGATAAATGCATACATTCAAAAAACTGCCGATGATTAGTCCAATTACAAAAATAAATATTACCATTTTAATAAAGAAACAGCATACAGAAAACAAAATTCATATCGTAGATTGTTATTCTGTATGCTGAATAAATACTATTTTACCAAGTGCGGTATGATAAATACCAACAACTCGCTCTTCTCGTGTTTGATTGATGTCTGGCTGAATAGAAATTTACCCAAAATCGGGATATCACCCAAAATTGGAATTTTACTGCGGGTCTTGGTTTCTTCATCTTTAATCAAACCGCCAATCACAGCCACTTCACCATCTTTGACAATACA
>CAZXRM010000083.1:0-3570 GCA_964642595.1 uncultured bacterium | reverse complement strand
AGGGCAGCAGATAATTGTGCGAATGAAATTTTACCCAAAACCAATTCGTCAAGCCGTATCGGCAATGCTAATTCTCCGGATTGCGGAATCGTCGGTGTTACCGCAGTCCGCAGCGACCAGTTAATCCCATACATATCTTCACCGGTTAAAGATGTTTCGATGAATTTTGCTTCGATTGCGATTTGTGCCGGCGGCTGGTCGAGTTGTGCGATAATACTTTGCAGTTGGTCTAAAACTTCCGGATAATCAGTGACAATTATTGCCGATGCCCGTTTTGAACCACCACCTTCGCCGACTCTTCGATACACTATTTCCGTAACACCACGCACCGATAATACCCTTTTGATTGCATCTTTGACATCGGTTGCTTCTGCATTGTCCAGTTCGTAAATTCTCGAATCTAGTTCACCAGGAATTTCCCTGCCCTTTGGTTTGACCAGCATAATACCCAATTCGTATGTAATATAATTACAATCTGCGGCTCGCACCAGTGCGTCAATTGCGTTCATTAAAGGAACATCGGTAAAACGGACTGTTATCGCACCTTTGACATCTGGCGTGATAATCATATTCAGACCAAACTGGGTTGAAAGCATTCTTAGCAAATCAACAACATCCGCATCCTTGACAAACATTGAAACCATTTTGGTCGGGTCTGCCGCGGGCGGTTCCGGTAACCGCAGATGTTTTTTATCAACATCAATAATAATCATTCCGAATTCACGTTCGACATTGTATTCTGCCCGGCAATCCAGTGTAATTACCGCGCGGGTAATCGGTGGTTCTTCCTGCCATTGCGATACTTCAATTTTTTTAACTGGTGACAAATCGGTCGTAATTTCTGATTGCTCGAGCGTGTGGCGAGTAGCAACAAAATCTATAACTATCCGCTCTGGATTATTTAAAGTAAAAACCGATACCGATGGTGTCCCCTCACACATCGCAGTCACGCGGATACTTTCAAATAACGACGAGCAGGTAATCGATTTTAGTATAACATTATCCTCAATAACGGGTTGCGCTTTTAAACTGAAACTTGTTATTAAATATCCGATTGCAATTAACATTAATAATTTTTTTGTCATTTCAACTCCTTTTACATTTAAATTCATTATTGTCCTAACAGAAGCGTAAAAGTCTTACCACCCTGTTCTAAAATCACCTTATCACTTTCGATACTTACGATTTTTTTACCGGAAATAATTTCTCCGGATTCTAAAATCTGGTCATTGATCAATACGTAGGCACGATTCCCGCTTTGAGTAATTGCTTTTAGTTTTAAACTGCTCATTTCGGTTGACATAACCCAATCACGCACAAATGGGTCAGTTCCCCATTTACCAATTTCGCTTTCAGATTCTATTTGAACTGAATCGGATTTTGGTTTAATCGCATTAATAACGGCTTTAACCGGTTCTTTAACAACCTTAGTTATTTCTTTGACTGGCTTAATTGCAGTTACTTTCTCAGTAACCGCTGTTGTTTTTTCCTTGACCACCGCTGCTTTTTCTATAACCTGTGATTTCGCTTTTGTAACTGTTTTACCGATGCGATTGCTTGGTTTGCGAATGAAAAAAGTGTATATTGCCAATAAAATAACTATTCCTAAAACAATTAATAATATGCGTTGTCTCAATTTAACTCACTTCCTTATCTTTTAAAATTTTATTTGCTCCTTTATTTTTGAAGGAATCAAACTTGGAGCAATTGATTCGTTAATAATTGGCATCGGAACTTGCATTGATGGTAAATGAGGTTTGATAATTTCTCCGATTTTCGGTAAAATTCCCGGTGATTGCTGTTCGCTTGCTCTTGGTATCGGATTTGAATTCAGCGATTGACCGATTTTCACTTCGACTCTTTTTCCTAATTCATCAACAATAATTCGATCATTGGTTATTTCAATAATTTTTCTGCCATTGACATAATCACCAGGACTGTACTGTCGTCCATCAATTATTGCAAAATATTTATTGTTAACCGTAATTATGGCTGATAACTTGTAAAGAGCAATATTGCTTTTCTTGCCGGTCCGTGCTCCCCATAACGAACCAGTATAACCACGCCTTCGCATTCTTGAACGTCCGTAACCGTATCTTCCATATCCATATTGACCATATCTATACAATCTTCTTTGTGCCAAACGTTCTGCTCGTTGTTTTCTCCTCAGTTCACGTTTTCTCAGTCTTTCTTCTCTTTTCGCTTTTGTTTTTTCCGCTCGAATTTCTGCCTGCGTTTTTGGTCTTATTGCACCGGTCGTTTTTCCCTTTTGCGTAGCGGGATTAATCTTTTTACCTTTGCAGGCAATACGCGATATAATAAATATTGCTAGTATTGCAGCAACGACAATTATTATTATTCTTCTCATATTTTTTTACCTTGCTGAGTCGTTGCCGATACTAAACTCGATGCGTAAATATTAATTAATAAACGCACTTCAATAACCGGTCTGATATCATCTCTTGCGGTTATATCAATTTCTGGTGTACGGATGAAATAAGGAAAATCTTTTAAAGATTCAATAAATCGTGCAATATCTAAATACTTACCCTGAAATGTTAGCATAAATGGCACTGGTTGCAAAGGTTTTTCGGGAGTTTCTGTCCGCAACAAAGTATCTAAGCCTGGCGGTTGCATTTCGGTAAAACTCACGCTGTATGGCTGTGCTAGATTAACCATTTCCCTGACTACGGTTAAAATATCTGAGCGTGGCGCAACTTTTGACATAAATTCCTGCTGAGATTCTTCCAAATCCGTAACCTGGTCTCGTAATTTATCAATATCTCTTGCCATCGCTTCATTTTCCGCAACTTGTTTTTTAAGACTCGCAACTTCCTTATCAATCATTTGTCTTTTTTCGATTTTGGGGCGATACAAAAATACAACAAAAATCACGGCTATAATCAACAAAGCAATCAAACCACCAAATAGTACTCTGCGTTTTAATATTTCCATATATCCACCTCTAATCTATTTAAGGTCACAATTTAATTCAAAATCCAGTACAGTTTCACCTTGGTATTGATTTCGGGTTTTACTGACCAGTTTTACATTATGAAAATTCGGAGTCGAGTTCAGTTTTATCATAAATTGAGTAAGGTCTAAATCTAATAAAAACGGTTGACCCGAAATATTTCCGGTTAATTTTACACCCTTTTCTTTGGAAATAGTGAATTGTTTAAGTTGTATATTGGAAGGCACGATGTAACTGAGTTGACGCATCATTGGTACCGTCACACTTGGTGCACCAACAACACCTTGTAAAGATTTTCCCTTGGTCTCTAAATCCGAAATATCGCTTTTCAAATCATAATACTCGGCGTTTACCAGTTCCAATGCTTTCAGTCGACGTTCATATTTATCAATATCTTTTTTCTTAACATTGGTCTGCACACTCAGCATTACATTGATAATTATTAAAATCGGTATGACCAGCAACGCCAAAGCTGCAACCTTTTTGATGTCCGAACGTCTTGCCCGGACTGCTTTTAATTCCTGCGGTAAAAGATTAATGACCGTTGAATCAAACAATAACCCCAATGCTCCGACCAATCTTGTACCAAGTCCTTC
>CAZXRM010000082.1:0-6886 GCA_964642595.1 uncultured bacterium | reverse complement strand
AACGGGCTATATTTTTACCGGATGAATCTAAACGGTAATAATTATACCGGGAAAATCCTGCGGACCAATTAAACTTTTTCTAAAAGCGTATTATTCTTGACTTACCTAGCAAGTAGGTTATAATTTTTTATTATCAGTATTAGATTTCTTTTAACAGGAATAAAACCAATTTTGGATGGAGGAATCCAATGAAAAGATATATTTGTGCTCTGCTTGTGATTACCGCGATTTGTTTTGCGGGTTCAATCACAAAAACATTTACATTCAACCAATCAGACTTGCAATTTGACCGATATAACGAGTATGATATTCCCAATCTGAAAGGCCTGCAGCATACAAACGAAGTCGGCAGTCCGCTATTGCCAATGGGCGTCTATAATGTGCTGGTGCCGGCAACCGCCGAAGTGACATCAATTACAGTCGAGAATTCGGAAAGTGTTGAAATCTCTGGTTTATATAATGTGATGCCCAAACCAGAATACCAGCCAATCTCGTTAACCAAAGCGCCGATAATAATTGCCAATACCGATGCGTATGCCCTGACCGCTGATTATCCGGGCCGGCTTGTGAATTATATTCAAACCGGCGATAGAAGTGGTTATCGAATTGCCAGTTTCTTTTTATATCCGTTGCAGTATGTTCCGGCAGAAAAAAGGATAACACTGTACCGAACAATCACAGTCAAGATTAATTACGAAGAAGGCAAAGTTGCTCCGACATTTTTAACCAAAGAACAGAAGAATATTTTTGCTCAGGACGTAAGAAGCATGGTTATTAATCCTGACGATGTTGAACAATATGCCCCGGCTGAGCACCGGCTTCAGAACGAAGTGAGATATTTGCTAATCACGACCGATGCGTTTGTCGCGTCTTTTCAACCCTTGGTTGACTGGCGCACGCAGCAAGGGCTCAAAGGTGAAATTCTAACGGTAAGCGCTATCAGTTCCACTTATCCGGGACGGGATGTGCCGGAGAAAATCAGAAATGCGATTATCTATTATTATCAGAACCGCGGGCTGATTTATGTTGTGCTGGGCGGAGATGGCGACGCTTCTTATGTGCCAAAGCGCGGTGTGTATATTTCTTTCAGCGGATATACGGAAACAAGCATGCCGTGCGACTTATACTTCTCAGATTTAACTGGTTCTTGGGATGGCGACCACGATAATGTTTTTGGCGAGACCAATGATTCGGTGACTTTTTATCCGGATGTTTATGTCGGGCGGGCATCGGTTTCTAATACAACCCAGGCAACAACTTTTGTCAATAAAGTACTTACTTTCGAGAAGACCCCGCCGCCGGAATATCTGAAAAGAACCCTTTTACCGTCGGTTATGTTATTCTCTCAGTATAGCTGGCATGGCCATTTTGCCAATGATTCAATCGCAGCAATAACGCCATCACATTGGACCGACCGTTCGATTCTTGACCCGACGACAACCAACCCGATGCGCGATTCGTTAAATAATGGCTTTGAGTTTTGCAGTGTCAATGCACACGGCGATGAAGTCGGATTCTGGACCGCATCCAGCCAGTTAATTTATGGAAATTCTGCAGCCGGCAGTCAGACTAACGGTAATAAATTATTCATCTTGAATTCGATTGCCTGCCACTCCGGCGCATTTGATTACAGTTCGGATTGTCTGGCGGAAGCAATGATGCATTGCACAAACGGCGGCGCAGTCGCAACAATGCAGAACTCGCGTTACGGCTGGGGAGACCCGCCAGATTTGGGTCCCAATGAATGGATGGATGTTAAATTCTTTGACTTTTTAATCAACAAAGATTCTTTTCCAATCGGAATTGCCCATGCCCGCAGTAAAAGTATGTACACGGCGCAAGGTGTGAGTGACGGCTGTTGGCGCTGGTGTATTTATGAATTGAACCTGTTCGGCGACCCGGCAATGCCAATGTGGACCGAAACTCCGCAGAACATCACAGCTCAATACCAGCAGGTTGTTCCGCTTGGTCCGTCCAACTTCACAATTCAGGTTTATAAATCAGGAATGACGCCGGTCAACCGCGCTTTGGTCTCCTTACAAAAAGGGACCGAAGTATACGCGCAGGGTTATACGGATGCAACCGGTACTGCAACAATTCCAATCACGACTTTAAGTCCGGGCCGGGTCAATATTATTGTCACCGGACATAATGTTTATCCTTATCAGGACAGCGTGGTCGTGCAATCGAGCGGTGCGTATGTCGCTTTTCTTCGGGCGACTTTTAATGATGCGGTTACCGGTAATAATGACGGCATTCCTAATCCCGGGGAAAACATCAATATGCAGACCTGGGTGAAAAACTGGGGCAATGTTCTGGCATCGAATGTTACCAGTAAATTGCGCACCAGCGATGCATGTGTGACAATCAGTGATTCGGCAAAAACATTCGGTACGATTCAGCCGAGTGATTCTGCCTATACGGGTATTATGGGATTTGGTTTTGTGATTGCTCCTGCCTGCACGAATGGACAAGGACTTAATTTAAGATTGTTCTGTAAAGACGCTTCCGATTCAAACTGGACATCCAATCTCGTTGTAAGAGTTGGCACGCCGGTTTTTGTGTATCGGGACAAACAGGTTTATGACCCAAGTCCGGGTAATAATAATGGAAGATTAGACCCGGGTGAAACAGCAGATTTGATTGTTACTCTTGGCAATACTGGTTTTGGCAATGGATATAATGTTGCGGGCACGCTTCGTTCTTATGACAGCCGGCTTTTAGTATTGGATTCAATCGGACAATTCGGCACAGTGATGCACGAAACAACTGGTTTAAATCCGGTTGACCGGTTTACTTTACAGACATCATCACAAATCTCACCCGGCACACCGGTGGTATGTTCTCTGAAAATAACGGCGGACGGAAATTATCAGAAGACGGTCGGATTCAATTTGATTGTCGGCGAGTTCCGCGCAATTGACCCGATTCCAGACGGTCCGAGAACACCGGCTCGTTATTGGGCTTATGATAATGTTGATACTTTGTATCAAGACCACCCGGTTTATAACTGGATTGAGATTAAGAGCATCGGCACACGGCTTAGTTATAATCAGAACGACCAGGTGAGAAATGTGCCTTTACCGGCTGGTTTTGGCACGCTCAAGTTTTACGGTCAGAGTTATAATTCAATTTCAGTAAGCGTTGACGGCTGGATTGCCTGTGGTAATGATACAACCCGCGCTTACAGTAATGCGCAGATTCCAAGCGTGAGCGGACGACCATCAATGATTTGTCCGAACTGGGATGACTTGTATCACTCGAATTCGGGAATCGGCGGAGTTTACTGGTATTATAATTCGGCTAACGGCACATTCATCGTGGAATGGGACAGTCTTTATTATTATAATTCTTCATCAATCCGCGATAAATTCCAGGTTATTTTCTATGACTCGACTTATACGACACCAACTGGTGATAATATCTTTGTTTTCCAGTATATGACTGCAAATCTGACCAATAGTTCGACTATCGGTATTCAAGACCAGACTCGCGCGATTGGTATTCAGTCTTTATATAATGGTACTTATCATCTCGCATCGGCAAATCTGGTTGCAGGTCGGGCAATCAAATTTACCACTGCGACTCCGATGAGCGGAATCGTTGAAGACGAGATTAGGGATTGGGGTTTGGGGATTGGCAGTATTTTACAAAACTACCCGAATCCCTTTACCAATAAGACGATGATTGCTTACAGCGTTGCTCAAAAAGGCAAAGTTAAAATCGAAATCTTTGATGCATCAGGCAGAATGGTTAAAACTCTGGTCAATGGCGAGCAGAATATCGGCTCTTATGCTTTACAATGGAATGGTCGAGACAATAACGAAAAACGAGTGGCACAGGGAATCTATTTCTGTAAACTCGAAACCGATAAGACAACAACAATAAGAAAGTTAGCAATTGTAAAATAAAGTATTTTACCGCAGAGGTCGCAGAGTTCGCAGAGATTTTCTTTTGCGTTCTCGGCGCACTCTGCGTTAAATTTATAATGGAAAATTGTTGGGGATTAACCCCAACGCTACGAGATATGTCAAATTAGATGAAGATAATTTTAG
The DNA here is from genome assembly GCA_964642595.1 of uncultured bacterium. Classification (GTDB taxonomy): domain Bacteria; phylum Hydrothermota; class Tepidihabitantia; order Tepidihabitantales; family CAIPLT01; genus CAIPLT01. The sequence goes on along the minus strand of CAZXRM010000082.1, from coordinate 2,831 downwards.
CCGGATATAATATTGACTTGGATGCGATAAAGGATAAGAAGTCAATATTAACGCCCGAGACATTTTCCGCAGCATACGCACGCATCAGCCGAAGTCCGAAATCAATTCCCGAGTTAAGAGCAATCGCCAATCAAGAAATCAAGAAAACCCGCGCCCAGAATAAAAGAATAATCTATGAGATGGGTCATCACTCAATCGCCGAGCACGCGGTCTTTAACTTTGATATTATCAATATCTCGCGTCTGGCGGTCGAACATATTGAATCGCACCGGTTAAATTCTTATACTGAAGCATCGCAAAGATATATCCAGTGGTCATCAAAATATGTTGTGCCAGACGAACTGAAAAAGACTAAATTATTACCACCTTTCCTAAAAACAATTAAGTTACAAAATGAAGCATATCGGTATTTTATCGCAGAGAATGTAGCGTCGAGGCTTGTCCTCGACAAAAGAAAACGGTTGGGGATAAACCCCAACGCTACGACCTCAGCGTTGGAAAAGAGAAAAACGATTCCGATTGAAGATGCGCGGTATGCGACATCTTTATCAATGGCAACCCAACTGGGCGCAACCTTTAATGCGCGGAACTTAGAACTTTTAATAAGGCGGTTTAATACGTCGGATATCTCTGAAGTCAGAGCAATCGGCAAGAAATTATATAAACTGGCAGTCAAAGTCGCACCGTCAATCACACTTTTCTGGCAAGCAACCGACTATGACAAAAAAACCTATTCAGATCTAAAAGAATTATGCCACAGAGACACAGAGGCACAGAGAGAAAATAAAAGCGAACAATGCAAATTAATTGATTACACGAAAAATAGTGATGATAAAATTATTGCGTCTATTATTCATCGGGTCAGTAATATTTCTTATACTCAAGCATTAAGCAAAGTTAAGAAGTTGAGCAAGACAGAAAAACTGGAATATATTAAAAAGGCGTTTCAATATGCTAAACTCTATGATGTTACTCTGCGCGAGTTTGAGCATGCTTATTTAACCTTTGAAGTCATTGTTTCAGCTGCTTGTTTTGGTCAACTCAAGCGCCACCGGCTGGCAACAATTACTCCGCAGGATTATGATTTAGGTCTGGGTGTGACAATTCCAGATTCAATAAAACAAGGCGGGCAGACTGAGTTGTTTAATCAGGTCATTGACCAGACTGAAAAGACTTATAAAAAAATCTATAAAAAACTACCACACATCGCACCATATATTTTAACTCAAGCACACCGAAGACGAGTACTATTAACTATAAATGTGCGAGAACTTTATCATATCGCACGGCTCAGAATGGATAAAACTGCACAATGGGATATAAGATATTTAACCGAAGAAATGTTAAGACAGGCACAAAAAGTTATGCCATTGTCTTTAATGTTCTGCGGGGCAAAAGACCAATATGATAAAGCACATCAGAAACATTTTTCTAAACTACCATAATGATAATTTGTAATAGAAAAGCACGAAATCCGAATATCGAAATCCTAAACAAATTCAAATGTCAAAATTCAAATGTCAAAAATTGTTTTGAATTTTGGTTATTAGGATTTAGATATTATTTAGGATTTAGAATTTCGGATTTAGGATTTTACTTTGGATTCATCGAAAATATTATATGCAGCTTCTGATTCATCATTTCTGGCATTATTTTATTGATATTTTACCACCTCTGGCAATCGGGTTTTTAATCTCAGGCATAATCCATGAGTTTGTGCCGCAGAATATCGTTGATAAGTATCTTGCCGACAAAGGATTAAAACCGATTTTCTATCTTACTTTAATTGGCACTTTTCTGCCAATCTGCTGCTGGGGAACTCTGCCTTTGGCAGTAACTTTACATAAAAAAGGCGTGAAGCTCGGACCGGTTCTGGCATTTCTAGTTGCGACACCGGCAACATCAATCAGCGCACTTCTTGTCACATACCGGTTTTTCGGACTGGCGTTTGCTGTGTATATTTTCTTTGCAGTGATTGTACTTGGATTATTAATCGGCATAATCGGCAATTTCATTATTTACAGACCAAAGCCAGAACTTGCCGAGCCGGAGACCTGCCCGCACTGCGCCAAAGAGGAGACAGAGTGCGCTTGTCATAAAACGACCGGTAATCGAATCAAGAATATTCTGAAATTCGCATTTATTGATATGCCGAAAGACATCGGGTTGATGACTCTGCTCGGCATTCTGCTTGCGGCAATCGTTTCGACAATCACACCGATTGGTGTTTTTATCAAACATTTTTTATCTGGTGGTTATGCGTATCTTTTTGCCTGGATTTTCGGGATAGTGATGTATTTTTGCTCGACTTCCAGCCCGCCTTTTGTCCATTCGATGATATCGCAAGGGATGAATATCGGCGCGGGAATGGTCTTACTCTTAATCGGACCAATCACTTCTTATGGCACGGTTTTAGTCGTAAGCAAGAAGTTCGGTATCAAGGTGTTACTGATTTACTTAAGTGTCATCAGTTTGGTCGGAGTGCTTTTAGGGTATATTTTCAGCATAATTCGATAATATTCAATATCTTACATACTCTATTTATAAATAGAGTATTTTTTGAGTTGATTTTTTCCGCAAGTTGCTATTAGCCATACGCTAACCGCTAAAAGCTATGAAGATAGGGGAGGCGTGCCCCCGATGAAGAAGGGCGTGTTTTTAGAAGGCATAAAGCAACTTTTTTTGGTCATTTAATTAGACGGGTAATTATAAATCTAAATTGATTGGATGATAGATTTCTAAATTGGCTTGTTTTTAGGATTTTAGATATACATCAAAAAGCAGATTTTTAGAGGGTTCGGGCAGGGGATTTTTCAGGTGGTGATAAAGGT
>CAZXRM010000081.1:0-6904 GCA_964642595.1 uncultured bacterium | reverse complement strand
ACAATCACACTTCCGTCAATCGGCAAATCGCCTTGTCGGGCAACCAGATTGACAAATTTCTCTGCACCCAAATCCGAGCCAAAGCCGGCTTCGACTACTGTATAATTACACAATTTTAACGCCATCTTCATTGAAACCAGACTGGTGGTACCGTGTGCAATGTTGGCAAAACAGCCGGTATGCACGAATGCTGGTGTATGCTCAATCGTCTGCACCAAGTTCGGTTTGATTGCATCCCGCAACAAAACTGCCATACTTCCACACGCACCCAGGTCGCCGCAGAACACCGGTTTTTTCGCCTGACTATATGCAACCAGAATCTGACATAATCTGGATTTTAATTCGGCAAGCGATGTTGACAGAGACAAAATCGCCATAATCTCGGATGCCGGGGTAATGACATAACCGTCTTCTCTTGCCGGACCATTGGTTTTTCCGCCGAGCCCGACTACGACATTTCTTAAACTGCGGTCGTTCATATCAACTGTGCGTTTGAACAAAATCTCCCGCTCATCAATGTCCAGTTCATTACCAAAATGGATGTGATTGTCCAGTAGCGCCGCCAAAAGATTATGCGCGCTCGCCACGGCATGAAAATCACCGGTAAAATGAAGGTTGATATCTTCCAACGGCACGACCAAACATTTCCCTCCTCCCGTACCACCACCTTTTAAACCGAAAATCGGTCCGAGCGACGGCTGTCTTAAACAGACAATCGAACTCTTGCCGATTTTGTTCAAAGCCATTGACAGGGCAATCGAAACCGTTGTTTTTCCTTCGCCGAATGGCGTCGGCGTCATTGCCGTAACTAAAATAAGTTTTCCGTTTTTATTATCTTTAATCTTATCAAAAAATTTAAGTGATATCTTTGCTTTGAAATTTCCGCAGGGAATTAACAAATCCTTGTTTATCTTCAACTTTTCGGCAATATCGAAGATTGGCAAAGGATTGGTTGATTTAATCAATTTGTCGGTCATTTTTTCCACGCTTTCTAATCAATAATGTATATAAAATTTTAACCGATACAGAAAAATAGTCAATAATAGCCGTTTATAATAAATCGAAGAAAATACAGAAACATTCATAAATATTCTAACGGTGAATATGTAAAAACAGAAAGAAAAACAAACCTTTCAGTGACTTCAGTGGCTTATTTTAATCCGTAGCAGATTTTCACAAAATTATTCAGAGAAAACAAGGTATTAAACACTGAAATACACCGAAAGTCACTGCAAAGAAAAATTAATATTCAGTATCATTCAGTGATGTTCGGTGTTTAGTTTTAGGGCTTGACTTTTTTATTATTTCGATTATGATAAGTAATGCCAAAAAGAAAATATCAGCCGTCGAGAATTAAAAGAGCGCGGACGCACGGCTTTCGTGCCCGGATGAAATCACACTGGGGACGAAAAGTCTTAAAGCGCCGACGCGCCAAGGGACGGAGACGTTTAACTGTATCCGGTTAAACATAAATAATACCAAGCCACTGATGGACACGGAATCAGAACAATTACTTTTTTATCCGTGAATGTCTGTGGCTAATATTTATATTATATGAAAGACTGCCGTTTATTTAAAAGCGAAATATTACGCACAAAGAAAGAAATTAATCAGGTTTTCTTATCGGCTCGAATATTGTCCGGAGCTAACCTTGTTTTGCGTTATGCGGAAAGTCCGTCCCGAAAAATCGGATTTATAATTAAAAAGGATATTGTTCCGAAAGCAGTAATGCGCAACAAACTCAAACGTTACTTGAGAGAAATTTATCGCAATAATAAAGAATTCTTTAACGAGCAATACAGTTATATTATCCAGACCCGAGTCAATGCAGTGAAACTGCATATCCACCGGATGCAAGAAGAAGTTCTATCGTTAGTCCAGAGAGTCAATAATGCAAAAAACTAATATTATTACTCTAATCCCAATCTGGTTGATATCCATCTATCAACAAATATCCACAGCGATTTTTCCGAAAGTCTGCCGGTTTCACCCGACCTGTTCTGAATATACCAAACAAGCATTAGCAAAATATGGTTTAATCAAAGGATTATTACTTGGATTCAAAAGAATCCTGCGCTGTAATCCGTTTAACACCGGCGGTTATGACCCGTTGTTATAGTCGCCATTAATATTATGAATGATACAACAAGATTAATAATTGCCTTTGTTTTAGTAATGGTGGTTTTATTTGTTTGGCAATCGCTCACGCCTAAACGGCAAGCAAAAATAATACCAATTCAGACCCGCACTGATACAATTCAGACTCCAATTCAGACTTCGCAACCATCTCCCCAATCAACAATTACGACACCGCAAACAATCCCAGCCAGTGAAAAAGAAGTTGCTTTGGAAAATGACAAGTTTAAAATTATCTTTTCCACTTTCGGCGGCACAATCAAATCCGTCTATCTAAAAAAATACAAAGCTGAACTCGTCCCTGCTTCATCCTATATTTTAGAAACTAAACTTATTACTGCTTCATCCAACTCTTCAAACTGGGCAATCGCCTATCAGGACGATTCCACTATAATTTTTCAGGACTTCATAAGAAAGACTTATCAATTGCACAAAGATTATACAATATCTTTAAAAATCGAACCGCTCAGCACAACTTTACCCGATTATCAAATCTCATATCAGACCGGACTGGCAATGACCGAGCAAAACCATAAAGATGAAATCAAACATTTCGCTCTATTCTACCAGAATTCAATTAAAATCAATAAACTCAATGGCTCGAAACTAAAATCTACGACCCTGCCCGATGCCCGATGGGTTGGGTTAAAGTCAAAATATTTTACGACTATCCTTTCTGCATCTAATTCCGCAATTGTCAATGCTGAACCATTATCTGACGGCAGAATTGGTTATGTTTATAAGCCGAGTCCGAATACTTTTGATTATACACTCTATTTCGGACCGCTTGACTATGATATTCTCAAAAGTTATAAACTGGGCTGGGAAGCGCTCAATGATATGGGCTGGACCAAAGTCTTCAGCATTGTAATTTTAAAAATTATTAAATTTCTCTACTCGATATTTAAGAATTACGGTATTGCGATAATCATTTTCTCGTTTCTGATGAAAGCGATATTTTTCCCGCTCTCCCGAATGTCAACCAAACAGATGCTTCAGATGCAGAAACTGCAGCCCAAACTTGACGAGTTAAAGAAAAAGCATAAAAACGACCCGCAGGCGCTGAACCGCGAGACAATGGAATTATACAAACTGTATAAAATCAATCCGTTCTCCGGCTGCCTGCCCTTAATATTTCAGCTGCCCATATTCTGGGCTTTGTATTCGGTCTTGCAAAAGGCCATCGAACTAAGACAAGCCAGCTTTGTCTTCTGGCTCAAGGATTTATCCTTAAAAGACCCATTATATATTTTACCGATTCTAATGGGTATATCATTTCTGGTCCAGAACTTTTTGACCAGCACCGATAAAAAGAATATGATGCTGCTCATATTTATGCCCATATTCATGACTGTAATCTTTTTAAATTTCCCTTCTGGATTACAGCTTTATTGGTTCTTATTTAACCTGTTCTCAATTGTCGAAAACATTATTAGCCGAGGAGGAATAAAATGGAAGAAACAAAAAACACTAACGACCAACCCGATTTAAACACTTCACCAGCTCAGGGTGAAACAAATGCGAATCCGGTGCCGCCGGAAACGCAGGAAAGTTTATCCGCTACACCCGCGGCACAAGCCGAGCAAGTTGTCGAGACCAGCGCGGTTACTGCCAAACCGCCGAGTCCGGAAAAACTCGAATCCGAAGTTGCCGATGTCACCAGCAATATCGTATCATTGATTGGCATTCGCGCATCGGTTCGGGCAAAAGTTCAGGAAGACGGCACGTATTATGTCAACCTGCGCAGCCGAAATTCGGACGGGCTTCTAATCGGCAAGCGCGGTATGACGATTGTCTCGATTCAGGCAATGGTCAACCAGATTATGAAACACCGCTATCCGACTCTTGCCATAGATGTTTTTGTTGATGTTTCAGGATACCGCAAACGCCGTGAAAGTTTTATGAAAAAGAAGGCGCTGGCGGTCGCTAAAATCGTGCTCGAAACCAAACGGGAAATGGCGCTCGATATATTAACCGAACGCGAATTTCATATGGTCGAGAAAGAAATTATTCCCTTAGGCACGGTTCGCATTTATGGTGTTGGCAGCGGTTCGAAACGAACGGTTGTCATTGCCCCGCTGTGATTTTAATTACGAATTATTCGAATGGCAGCTAATTACTCGAATGTTTAAATATTCGATGTTATTCGGTATCATTCGTAATATTCGAGAAAAATGAGTTTAAGCAGCAAAATACTCGGATTAAACTTCTCAGATACAATTGCTGCAATTGCGACTGCATCTGGTCAGGCGGGCATCAGCGTTATCCGGATATCCGGACCCCAATCAGTTATAATCGCCGACAAAATATTTACCGGCAAACACAAACCATCGCGGGCAAAACCGAACACGCTTCATTTTGGCAAAATAATTGACCCGAGCACTAAGAAAATATTGGATGAAGTAATAGTTGCGATTTTCAAATCACCGAACAGTTATACTGGTGAAGATATGATTGAAATTTCCTGCCACGGCAGTGATTATGTCGCATCCGAAATCCAAAAACTGATAACAAAACTTGGCGCGCGATTAGCCGAGCCTGGTGAATTTACCAAACGCCGTGTATTCAATGGCAAAATGGATATCACCCAAGCCGAAGCAATTCTCGATTTAGTATCAGCGAAAACCGAAAAAACCTGTCATCTGGCAATCGAGCAACTGCAGGGAAAACTTACTGGTTATATTCAGAATTTAACCAAAGATTTAAGTGCGATGCTTGCCCAAATGGAAAACCTGCTTGAATTTGAAGAAAACCAGATGCAGTCACGACAGGAATTTATAAAAATCACAAGTCAAATCAAAAAGATTATCGAAAACATTGAAACGACGGTTAACAAAAACCAGGAGATTAAGTTTCTAAAAAACGGAGTGTATTGCGTAATCGTTGGCAAACCTAATGTCGGTAAATCATCGCTCTTTAATCGGCTGGTTCAGACCGATAAAGCGATTGTCACCAATATTCCCGGTACAACCCGCGATAGCATTGAACATTCGATTATCATAAACGGTATAACTTTTCATCTGATTGATACCGCCGGGTTAAAAATAATCAATAAACCACGAGGTGCTGGCAAAATCGAAGCAATGGGAATTGAAAAATCTCGGAACTGGCTGCAATCTGCAGATTTTATTCTGGCGATTTTTGACAATTCACACACCTTTACCAAACAGGACAACCTGGTGTATGATGTAGTAAAAAACCGACCGCATCTTTTAGTCCTGAATAAAATTGACTTGAAGCCAAAGTTTAGAAGTAAATTGCTGAATCATCACAAGACCTGCAAAGTCTCGGCAAAATATAATCAGGGTATTTCCAAACTGAAATCGGTAATGGCAAATTATTATGCAAAAAAAATATCAACCTCCTCAAACAATTACCTGGCATTAAATACCCGCCACACCGAAACCTTAAGCCAGGTCAATAAATTACTCAATCAAGCCGTTACCGACAAATATCTTGATGTTTCGATAATGCATTTAAGAAATGCGATTGACCTGCTCGGCACAATCACGAACCCAGTTAGCAACGAGCAAATTTTTGATTCGATTTTTGCTCAATTCTGTATTGGTAAATAAATTAATATGAAAAATATTTTATTATATATCGAGCCCTCATCAAAGGTCGAGCAAATCTCGCATTACTCGATGAATTTAGCTAAGCCGACCGAGGCGCGAGTCTTTGTTTTAACCGTAATAAAATCGCCGGCGCCGGAAATAAAAAGCCGATGTGAAGAGCAGGCGTGGAAACGGCTCTACGAAGTCGAAGAAGATGCCTTTGAATTTGGCATCAAAACCTCGCTGCTTCTGGAAGAGATGGAAAAGATTGACCAGGATAAATTGACTGGCAAAATATTGGAACTTTGCAAAATGTTTCATATTGATACCTTAATTGTATCTAGTGATGCAACAATAAATTTTAAAAAACTGGTAACAACGATGACTATTCCGGTAATCATCGTTCCGTACAACCAAAATCCATAAGAAAGGAAGGATTAATGCACAAAATATCAGAATTAGTTATTCCGGAGGGAATCGTTCTGCAGGTGAACAACAATGAGAAAATCGCGGTTATCAAAGAATTAGCCCAGGTCCTGATTGATAAAAACATCGTTAATAACGCTGAAGATTTTTTCTCGGCAGTATTAAGACGGGAAAATATGGAAAGCACCGGCATTGGACAAGGTGTGGCAATTCCGCACGCCCGCACCATGGCAGTAAAAAACCTTGCCATTGTTTTCGGTCGGTCTCAATCGGGTATTGATTTTTCCAGTCTTGACGGTCTGCCTTCTCATTTAATCTTTCTGATCGCCGCACCCGAAGATAAAAAGACCGAGTACATAATGACCCTGGCAAAACTGTCAAAACTATTAAGAAAGAGCGAAGCCCGTCATGCCTTGGAAGTCGCCCAAACCAAAGAAGAGGTGCTGCAGGCGATAAAAAATCACGAATAATAATAAGTTTGATTAAAAGTTAATATTAAGGGTCATTATTAACTTGTTATTTCATTAACTTATAAACTCATCAACTCATCGACTTAGTGGCTCCTCCACTACCCTGGTCAAGTCAGCACTCCACTCGACAATTTACTCGGCAGTAAAATCAACTACCGGCTCGACAGTCGGCTAGACAGTGGGGGGACTGTCTATTTGACTGTCGGGTAAACTGGCTATTTGACTGCGGATTAAACAATAAAGCAGACTGCTGGCTCGATGGTCTGGTCAATTGTGAGCCAAATTGCTTAGTCATCTACCTGCTAAACTGTCAAGTCA
>CAZXRM010000080.1:5444-6927 GCA_964642595.1 uncultured bacterium | reverse complement strand
TGCGTGCAGGCGTGTAAAGATATTGTTGGTGTCAGCGCAATCGGACTTTCCGAACGCGGAATTTCAAGAAAACCGACTACCCCTTTTGAAGAAACCAGTCACACTTGTATTGGCTGCGGCTCCTGCGTTTATATCTGTCCGACCGATGCAATTACGATGATTGATAAAGACGGCAAGCGGTTTTTCCCGCGCTGGAAGACCGAATTCAAACTGGTTGGCTGCGAGTCCTGCGGTGCTTATTTTATGACCGATGCCCAAATTGAACATATTAAAAAAGTGATGGGCAAAGATGACCCGAGCTTACACTATTGCCCGAATTGCTTGATATTAAAAAGATAACGAGCTGAAATCAGCCCGTTATCTTAATAACAATAGCCACAGAGCAAATCTGTGGCTATAATTTTTTAGCAGCCACCGCAGCAACAACATCCGCCGGATTTAGTTTCTGTATATTTATCCGGATTTTTATCAAATATGACTTTACAGCCCGGTGCACAAAAATAATATGTCTTTCCTTTATGTTCGCTCTTCGCTTTTGCTTTATTTTCGTCTATTTCCATCTTGCAGACTGGGTCAATTGCCATTAAAATCACCTTCTCTCATTTTCATTTATTAATATAGACTCGAAAAGTGAACGATTGGATTCTGTGAATCAAGTAGCTGGTGCTGGCTCCTGACTTTTAATATAAGCAAGTGCGGTTTGCCGAGCCAGCCTTCGGACCCGGGCAATATAATTAGCCCGCTCCGAGACTGAGATTGCACCTCTTGCTTCGAGCATATTAAAAACATGCGAGCATTTTATCACGCAGTCATAACCCGGATACACCAAACCCTGCTCTAATAAGTTTATTGCCTGCTCTTCAAATTTATTGAACATCTCTTGATGAAATCCAACATCGGCCAGTTCAAAATTATACTTGGAAAACTCGACTTCATTCTGCCGGTAAATGTCACCCCAGGTAAAATCTTTGTTCCACTGCACATCAAAGATTGCCTTGCGGTTTTGGATAAACATCGAAAGCCGTTCCAGACCATAAGTAATTTCAACCGGGATGACTTCTAAGTCAAGACCACCAACCTGCTGAAAATATGTGAACTGGGTAATTTCTATTCCGTTCAACTCAACCTGCCAACCTAAACCCCAGGCGCCTAAAGTTGGCGATTCCCAGTCATCTTCGATAAATCTAATATCATTCTTTTTAAGAGAAATCCCGAGTGCTTCAATGCTCTTTAGATATAAATCCTGAATATTATTTGGCGTTGGTTTAAGAATAACCTGCATTTGCCAGAACTGTTGAACCCGTAAAGGATTCTGAGCATATCGTCCATCGCGCGGACGTCTTGACGGCTCGATATAGCAGACCCGCCAGGGTTTTTTATCCAGAACTTTTAAAAAAGTTGCGGGATTAAAAGTACCTGCCCCGACTTCTGAATTATATGGTGTAAAAATAACGCAACCCTGCTTTGCCCAGAACTGCTGTAA
>CAZXRM010000080.1:1799-5344 GCA_964642595.1 uncultured bacterium | reverse complement strand
CTTTACTCGGTCTCAGCATACCTTTTGGTCTGCGCGCAATTGACTTGAGCAGACTGATTTTCGATACCCGAAACTGCTGGTTTTTCTTTTGTGCCATTATTAATCTTTCACCGCAGAGAACACAGAGTTCGCAGAGAAAAATTTGAGAAACGAATATTTAAATATCCGTGCCCATCTGTGGCTTTAATATTTATTATAGGTAAATAAATCCTGTTGTCAATTAACTGTAAAGCATGTTTTTAGTTGTTGGTTTTTGGTTGTTAGATTTATAAAAACCTACAAACAACAAACATCTATCAACTGAACGCAAAGCGTAGGTGGAGCAAAGCGACACCAACAACTGCTCAAGTCTTGACTATTTAACTTTAATTAATAAACTCTTTTAGTGAAATATAAAAGAAAAAAACCTCGTGCTAAACGCGACATTCCCTATCAGTCAATAATATTAATCTTTCTCATTACTTTTATCACCCGTTTAATCTTTATTTTGTTAATGAAGAATAACGCTTATTCGATTATTACCCGTTATACGGTTGATTCAATCTATTATCACGAGTGGGCATTAAAAATTGCTCAGGGTGATTGGATTGGTAAAGAAGTATTTTTCTTAGGTCCGTTTTATGCTTATTTTCTCGCGATAATCTACAAGATATTCGGCAGTAATATTCTGACCGTACAGATTATTCAAACCATTTTGAGCAGTTTGAACGCGGTCTTTTTATATCTAATTACCAAAAAAATATCGAATCATCGCAATGCTGTGATTGCCAGTATAATTTATATTTTGTCTGGTATATTAATTTTCTATACCGGTGCTTTGCTCTATGTTGAAGTCAATATCTTTTTAAGTCTATTATTAGCTTATCTTTTACTCGGGCTAGCTGAACCGAGCCGAGAAAAATCAATCTCTGGCAAACTAATTTTGAGTGGCATTGTAATGGGATTACTGGTAATGGTGCGTCCGGAATTTATTTTGCTTCTAATCGTTCTTATTCCATTCTTCATAATCAAAGTAAGACCAAAACGGATTTTACAATATATCGTATTTGCGTTTTTTGCATTACTCACGATTTCAACTATTCCATTAAGAAATTATCTGGTTGGCAAAGATTTTGTACCATTTACCGCTCATTCCGGTGTAAATTTTTATTATGGCAATAACCCGCAGACTGACGGAACCTGGCGACCGGTTTATCCTTTACAGCAAACTCCTGACATCTCAATTGCACAATTACAGTACTCATCGCAAAGAATAGAGGGCAAACTGGTCAAACCGTCTGAGGCATCAAAATACTGGATGCAAAAGGGCTTTAGTTTTATCAAAGAAAATCCCTGGCGCCATATAAAATTGCTCGGCAGAAAATTACTCTTATTTTTTAACAGTTATGAAATACCAAATAACTACTATTTTTACCAGACTCGCGATGATTCATCCGTCCTGAAAATAAGTTTTTTCAGTTTTGCAATTATACTGCCACTGGCAATATTAGGAATCGCTCTGTCTTTGAAAAGATGGAGAGATTTTTATTTAGTCTATTCATTTGTATTTATCTATCTTGTCTCTTCACTGGTTTTTTATGTCCTGTCAAGGTTAAGGGCACCGGTTATCCCGTTCTTGATTATATTTGCCGGATTTTTTATTGGTGAGATATTCGAGAAATTAAAGATCAGTAAAATAAAACAGGTATTAATATTAATCATCATTGCCATAGTATTATTTGGCTTGACTCAAATTAATCTCATCAACAAACACGAGTTTAATATGCAGGGCTATGTGCAAAAGGGAAATATTTATCAGAGCATGCGGGATTTTACTAATGCGGCTGATGCGTACAACAAAGCAATCGCTATTCAGCCGGATAATGCGGTTATCCGATACAGTTTATTACAAACCTATATCAGCATGAACCGTCCGACTCAGGCAAACACCGAATTACAGGCAATAATTAATTCTATTGCAACTCATCCTGATTATCAGGTTTACGCCCATTTAGCACAGGCGAGATTCAGCATTGCTCAACGCGACTTCCAAAAAGCAGCCGCAGAATTTGAACAGGCAGTAATTCTAAATCCCTATGATGCCGAAACCCATTATCTCTTGGGTGCGGTTTATATTACGCTTGGCAGAAACATTCAGGCATTAAAAGAAATCCAGAAAACCTTAGAACTTGACCCGAATCACCCGGACGCGCAAAAAGCGCTGGCAATGCTTCAAACTCTCCAGCCAAAATAATTTCTTTCGACCGGATTAACAAAATTACTAACCATTCATAAAATAAAAGTTTTACCCAATGCACAGACTATTGACTTTTTATTTTATTTATTTTTAATAAGTTAAAGGATAGATTATGCTTAGCAGAATTTCTTTGATTGTGTTGTTATTATTTACTATAGCATTTTCACAAACAGCAGGAATATACCGGTTAAATGATATAGTTGGCGATACAATTGATATACTTGAAAGAACTCAATATAACTTATTCCCGAATGTTGACAATTTTGAATTGGCATATATTTTAAAACCAAACGATTCGTTATTTTATGCTGTTGTTATTGATGACTCATTAAAATCACTTATGTTTAAATTAGCTCCCTGGCAAATTAAACGGCTCGCATATTGCATATCAAATGCTGAAACAATTGAAAAACAAATTGCAAACGATGAATTTGCCCGCTTGGCTTATGAAAAATTTTGGGATGATATGGAGCCAATTGCTGTAATAGAATCTGAAGGGTTCACAACAAAACCATCAACAAAAACCAGAGAAGGCAGAGTAGCCGGCATAATTTACGGTTCGACAATCGGCACTGCAATCGGTGGTTATCTTGGCTCGCAGTGGGCAATAAAACAAATTCGACCCGGCGGTTGGCAATATGTCGGAACTTGCGATTGGATAATTCCAATTCCTTATGGTTATTACTATCCGCCGACTTATCATGTAAACCATCCATTATTCTGGACAACTGCTATTTTAGGAACAACAATAGGCACGACCGCTGGATACTTAATCGGAAATCTGGATGATAACAGAAAAACATTATTACAGAAACAATTAGATGAGAAAAAAGATTGGCGTATTTGTTGCGCAATAATCTCATGTTTCCCGGCAACATATGTCGGAGCATTGACATTCGTACAATTGGCATCAACTCATTTCGGCACAACCGAACCATACTGGTACACTATGGAAAACGACCCTAAAGATTATACAACCATCCCGGCTTTGCTCGTAGGTATTGGTGTTAGCACAATAATTGTCCACTTAAGTTATGAACTCGGAAAAGTAATTGACCACAACAAAGCGGTCAAAGCCGCCAAGAATAAAATCCAGTCCAAGTAAATTCTAGCGCAAGGCTTAAGCCTTACCCTGCATTTTTAGACCCCGAAATAAATTCAGGGTTACATTCGTGTCATTTGTTTATTCGTGTAATTCGTGGTTAATTTTTCTTTTGTGCTTTCGGTGTCCTCAGTGGTTGAAAAGAGAGATTGCTTCGCTACCGCTCGCAAAGACATATTGTTTTACCTGTGGTTAAAGGAGAGATTC
>CAZXRM010000080.1:0-1699 GCA_964642595.1 uncultured bacterium | reverse complement strand
TTGGGATTTGGGATTTCCGATTGGAGGAAAAAATGAGCAAAGAACTAACCAAAAAACAACAGAAGGTCCTTATCTTTATCGGAGACTATATTAACGAAGTCGGTTACCCCCCGTCGTATGACGATATCTCGAAAGCATTCAAAGTCAAAAAGCCGAGCGTGCTTGCCCATCTCATCGCGCTTCAGAAAAAGGGTTATATTGAGCGCAAAAATTACCGCGCCCGCAGTCTGGTTATCAAAAAAGATGCGCGGCTGGATAAGATGCCGTATGCCAAAGGTGATTTTCTTGCCGTACCGATTGTCGGCAAAATTGCCGCCGGCACTCCGCTCTTGGCAGTCGAAAATATCGAGAGTTCGCTCAAGGTTGACCGCTCGATATTCAAGAATACCGAATCCTTTGCGGTCTGGGTAAAAGGCGAGTCAATGATTGATGCGGGTATCAATGACGGCGACTTGGTTATCATCAAGATGCAACCCGTGGTTCAGGATAACGAAATTGCCGCGGTGCTGATTGACGACGAGGTGACCTTAAAATACTACCGGGCAAATGCCAATGCGGTCACCTTGACCCCGGCTAACAAAAAGTTCAAGCCGATTATTATCCGCCGCGGCACCAAAGAAGTAAGAGTGCTCGGCAAGATAAGCGGACTATTTAGAAAATTCTAAAGCAAACGATTACGGTGATTATATAAGATAACAGCGATATTTATCGGCTGAACTTCATCGTTGTAATCGTTTCTTAAAATCGCTGGTATCAGTCATACTTCGTATGACCATCAACGAACCGATTGCGGTTGATTGCGTATTTAAAAATCCCGGGTTTCAACCGCGTTATTTCCAGTGGCGCAACCGCACTTATCGCATTGCTAAAATCAACGGACGCTGGCAAAGACGCGAGGGTAAATTTATTATCTACTGCTTTGCAGTCACCGACGAGCACGACAACACCTATGAAATCGAACTCAATACCGAAGGTATGAAATGGCAAATGTTACGGGTGGAATAAAATAATATCACCCTAAAATTAAATATTAAAAATAAAAGACCAAAAATACATATTAAAAATGTGAAAATATTTACATATTTGCGTTTGTGTTTTTAATTTTTGGTTTTTAATTTTTCATTTTCTCTACCGAAGAAATGTCCAATCGCACCATCGTCTTAATTGACATGGATGCTTTCTTTGCTCAGATTGAGCAAAGGCATAATCCGTCTCTGCGCGGCAAGCCGATTTTGGTAACCGGCGGTCCGGGTCGGCATGCGATTGTTACAACCGCGTCCTATGAAGCAAAACGGCTCGGCGTCAAATCTGCGATGTCATTGCCCGAAGCATTACAACTCTGCCCTCACGCGGAAATCGTTATCGGCAATCCGGATAAATACATTGATTACTGCTATCGACTCTTAAATATTTATAAAGAGTTCACAGACTTGGTCGAACCCTATTCGATTGACGAAGCATTTTTGGATATTACCGCGGTTCAGAGATTATTCGGCACACCCGAACAAATCGGCAATAAAATCAAAGTTCGTATAAAAAAGGAATTAGACCTAACCTGCTCGATTGGCATTGGTCCGAATAAACTCATTGCCAAGATGTCGGCGGAATGGAACAAACCAGACGGGCTCACGATTGTCAAACCCGAAGATGTGCCGCAGATTATCTGGTCATTCTCAGTAGAAGAAATGGTCGGGGTTGG
>CAZXRM010000079.1:4878-6969 GCA_964642595.1 uncultured bacterium | reverse complement strand
ATTTTAAGATATGGAAATTTTTTATCATCTTTTAAACGGACATTAAACCGGGGTTTGTTAAGTTTGATTAAATTATCTTCTAAAACTAATGCTTGGACTTCTGACTTGGTCTCAATAAACTCAACATCCGCAATGTTCCGATGTAAAGATTGTGTTCTGTAATCCGGATGCAGATAAGTTCGAATCCGGTCTCTTAGATTTCGTGATTTACCAATATATATAATTTTCCCTCTTTTATCTTTTAATAAATAAACACCCGAGGATTCGGGAATTGTATTGATTTTATCAGATAAAAGCATCCCTTATTACCCGTTTTCCCCTTTTTGCCCTTTCTCAATTACTCTACCATCAGGTAATCGGATTAAATTAAATTCTTTTAAGAATTCTTCATATTTACTTTTATCATTTTGGACTAATCCTTTGCCAGCAATCTTTTTCTCCAAAGCAATTTTTAATCTGCCCATCAAATAATCAATCTCACCGCATCGTCTGATTAATTCATCATGGATTTGTTTGGGAATTAGTTTATCTTTCAAACAATCTTCAACTTGGCTATTGGCTATTAGCAATTGGCTATCGGCTACTTTGTATTGTTTAGTGGTTTCTCGTTTCCAGCCCTCAACGATATTTTGTTTAACTGAACGAGCACTGTCTCGCATATGTTCTTTTCTGCGTCTTTCTGCTATTGGGAAGCTCTCGGTAATGTTAAATACATAACTGCGGAGTTGGTCAGCTCGTTTATAAACTAATAGTTCTTTGTAACCTTCAGGTTTTTTTCTTCTCATAAAATGGGTGAAATGGGAAAAGGGGGAGAAAAGGGAAACATAACTTGTAATTTTATCCTTTTACTACTCCCAAAGGTCTCATCTTAGCGACTTTTTTAGAAATCCCAGCTTTATGGCAGACATCAACTACCACATCAACATCTTTATATGCATCCGGTACTTCTTCTCTCAACACTTCTCTTGATGCTGCCATTACTAATATTCCTTTTGATTTTAATTCACGGGCAACATCGCGATTACTCGTCTCGTCCAATGCTTTGGTTCTTGACCAGACTCTTCCTGCACCATGACAAGTCGAGCCAAATGTCTCTTCAAACGCTCTTTGAGTGCCTAACAATAAATAAGAATTTGTTCCCATATCACCTGGAATAATAACCGGCTGACCAATCGGTTTGTATTTTTCGGGCAATGCCCAATGTCCGGGTGGAAAAGCGCGGGTTGCACCTTTGCGGTGCACGCAAACTTTGATTTTATTGCCATCCACTGTGTGTTCTTCAAACTTCGCAATATTATGGGCAACATCGTAAACCAGTTCCATTCCCAGTTGCTCTGGATTTTTATTATAGACCTGACCAAATGCCTCGCGCACCCAATGCGTGATGCATTGTCGGTTTGCCCAGGCGTAATTTGCCGCGCAAACCATAGCCGAAAAATACGCCCTACCTTCCGGCGACTCAATTGGTGCGCAGGCAAGTTGCCGGTCTGGCAAAGAGATATTATATTTCTGAACGGCCCGACCTAAATCTTTGACATTGTCATCGCAAATCTGATAACCCAGCCCTCTTGAGCCAGTATGAATCATAACTGTAATCTGTCCTTTTTCTAACCGGAAAATCTGGGCGGCTTTCTCATCAAAGATTTCTTCGACTTCCTGAATCTCCAGGAAATGATTACCCGCACCCAATGTTCCAAGTTGTGGTGCGCCGCGCTCTAATGCCCGTCTGGTTATTTTTGACGGGTCTGCGCCGTCCATCTGGCCGCGCTCTTCAGTATATTCCAGATCATCTTCAGAACCATAACCTTTTTCATACGCCCAGCGCGCGCCTTTCATTAATACAGTCTTCACTTCCTGTTCCGATATTCTTATTTTGCCGGTTGAACCAACTCCAGACGGGATATTATGAAATAATGACCGCACCAGTTTTTCCAATATCTCATTAGTGATATCTTTTCGATGAAGATTGGTTCTTAATAATCTCACACCGCAGTTAATATCATAACCAACTCCGCCTGGAGAAATGACGCCGGTTTTCGTGTCAAATCCGGCAACACCGCCGATTGGAAAACCATAACCCCAGTGTATATC
>CAZXRM010000079.1:0-4778 GCA_964642595.1 uncultured bacterium | reverse complement strand
CTGGTATTTCCAAACAGTGAATATATCAATGAGGCAAATTTGTATTGGGCGTATTGTCTGATTGAAACCAAAGATTATAATACCGCGCTGGAAAAACTGGAAATAATCAAACGCCCGGGTGCGGAAAAATCAATACCGAAATCACTATTTGAAACCGCTCTGCTGAAAATTACCGATATCTACCTATTGCAAAAAGATTACGAATCAGCAGTCCGAGAACTGAATAACTTTGTCAATAAATATCCCAGGTCTGATTTGTATAAACTGGCACTGCTCAAACTGGGTGACGGACATCGTGCCCAGAAAAATTATACTCAGGCAATTCAGACTTACCAAAAATATTTAGATAAAATCAAAGTCAAGACCTTAAGTCCCAAAACCGATACGAGCAGCGAACGGTCGCAGATTATTCTGCGTATGGCTGAGTGTTATATTGAAAGCGACCGGCAAAGCGAGGGGCTGCAAATCCTTGACCAGATCACCAATGCCGACACAATAAAATCACAACCAAGATTAGACAGCAAATCTTACCTGGAATTGGGAAAACTTTTTTTGCGAATGAACAATCTGGAAAGAACAAGATTATATCTGGGTCGGATAAAAAGCAATCAGGAATTGGCTGAAGCATATTATCTGCTCGGCAATAGCTATGAGAGCGAAGCAAAATTCGATACCGCCAAAGCATTTTATGACAGTATCGTAAACAAGAAACTGCAATCCGAATATTTTGATTTAGCCCAAAGCCGAATCGCCCTGCTCTCGCTCGTTGTTGAAGAAAAACCAAAACTAATTACACCGCCAACCCCGGTCAAAAAAGACACTTTTGAAATAGAGCCGGATAAAGAGCTGACCGAGTTTGACTCTTTACCAATATCGCCTGAGGATAATTTAAAATTAAAAAATGATACATTAAGCACGCCGGCTCCGAAAATAGATTCCAGCCCTACCAAAGACTTAGCCGCCCGTCAATTTCACCTGGCTGAGATATACAATCTCAATCTGAAGAAATACGGGCAAGCGCTGGCTGAATACGAAAAGGTTTATGCTGAATATCCTAAAAGTCCGTTTGCGCCTAAGGCATTATTTGCCCAGGCATGGATTTATAAAAATATACTAAAAGCCGATAATAATACCAGCAGTTATAACAATGATTTTAAAAAGGTCTTGAATAAAATCATTGCCCAATATCCCAACACCGATTATGAAAAAGCTGCCAAAGAAATGTTACTTGACAAACCATAAAAGTGCTTAGAGAATTATCTAAAATTAAATCATCGCAACATCTAAGTTCAGACATCTATTCAATGTGGCTTGAATCATCGGAAATTGCTCGATTGGCTAAACCTGGACAATTTTTACAAGCACAGGTATCAGATTCAATCGAACCTTTCTTGTGCCGTCCGATTTCGATTGCTGATATAAAAGCAAACCAGATAAGAATAATATATCGGATTCGTGGCAAAGGCACAGAACTTCTCAAGCAGAAAAAACCAGGAGAAACATTACATCTTTTAGGTCCGCTGGGAACACCAATTTCACATGTTAATAATAAGAAAATAATTTTATGTGCCGGCGGAGTAGGTATCGCACCGCTTTTATTCTTGGCAAAAAGATTCAGTAAGAACAATAAGGTTTATTTATACTTCGGCGCAAAAAATAAATCAGAACTAATATTACTTGATGAATTTAAGAAATGCTGTGATAAGATATTTCTTGCGACTGAAGACGGCTCAATTGGCTACAAAGGTTATGTTACCGATTTATTAACGAACATCAGCAAAATCGAACCTGACATATTATATGCGGCTGGACCTTTGCGAATGCTTCAAAAAATCTCCAATTTAAAATTTAAAATTTCCAATTTAAAATTATTTGGTTTTCTTGAAGAACGAATGGGTTGCGGTTGCGGAATCTGTTTTGGTTGCGCCGTGAAGAAAAAAGATGGTGGTTATTTAAGAGTTTGCACTGATGGTCCGGCAATTGACTTAAACCAAATTATATTATGAATAATAGGACGCTGATTTTCGCTGATTTTTTTGGATTTTCTAATATTAGATACAATCTAATATCTGCGTTAACCCGCTTCAGCGAGGCGAGTCTGCGTCCCTAAAATAAAACTATGAGAAAAATCCGACTTGGCAATTTAATTTTCAAGAATCCTCTGATTCTTGCTTCTGGCACTTTTAGTTTTGGTGATAAATTTATTGAAATAGTCAATCAAATGGGCGGGATTGTCACCAAAGGTATTACACTTTTACCAAGAAATGGAAACCCGCCACCAAGAATTTGGGAAACTCCGAGCGGACTGTTAAATTCAGTGGGATTGGAAAATCCCGGCATTGATAAATTCTGCAAAGAGATATTACCTAAATTAAAGTCATTAAAAACGAATTTGATTGTCAACATATCTGGAAATAGCCCAAAGGATTTTGAAATTTTATCAGAAAAATTAAATGATACTAAAATTGACGCTTTAGAGATAAACATATCTTGTCCCAATATACGCGATGTCCATAATAATAAATTGATTGGACAGAATCCAAAAGCAACATATAATGTCGTAAGAGCAGGGCGTAAAAAAACTAATAAGGTTATCATTACAAAATTAACTGCTAATTTTATTGACCCGCTTTTAACCGCACAAGCCGCGAATGATGCTGGAACTGATGCCATCTGTTTAATCAATACATTATATGGCATGGCAATTGATTCAAAAACTGGAAAACCTTGTTTAGGCGGTGTAACCGGTGGTCTTTCTGGTCCGGCAATAAAACCATTTGCCCTGTATTGCGTCTGGTATGTCGCATCCAAACTAAAAATTCCTATAATCGGCTGCGGCGGAATTATGACTGCGGATGATGTCAAAGAATTTTTATGGGCAGGAAGTACCTTAGTCGAAATCGGCTCAGCCAACCTACGCAATCCATATACGGGAATTGAGATTTTAAAAAATTTACGTAGAATGTAATATCATGCTAAAATTAAAAATAAAAAACCAAAAATTAAAAACACATATTAAAAACATAAAAATATTAACATCTTTGGTCTGTGTTTTTGATATTTAATTTTTAATATTTAATTTTGATAAACGGGGGTGAATAATGACTAAATTAATTTTAGCAGTTCAGGCTGATTCTGCCCAAAAGGCGAAAAAGATATATAAAGCAACCCAGGGCTGGATTGATGTTTATAAAATCGGAATTGATTTATTTACTCACTCGGGCACAAGATTATTATCCTATTTTACTGACCAGAATGCTAAGATTTTTCTCGATTTGAAGTTTTGTGATATTCCGACGATTGTTGCCCATGCTTCAGAAACCTGTGCCAAATTCCGAGTTTCGATGTTTACGATACATACGATGGGCGGATATGAGATGATGAAAATGTGCGCTGAACACCTTACCGAATTCTGTACTAAAAAACATATAAAACCAAGACCAATGATTTTAGGTGTTACGATTCTGACCAGCATATCCGAACAGGAATTTGCTAAACTCTGGGGCACAAAAGGAAAAGTTGACTTATCATCTCATATCACACGGCTTGCCTGTCTTGCCAAAGATGCCGGACTGGATGGCGTGGTCTGTTCCGCTCATGAAATCGCTTCGATTAAAAAAGAATGCGGCAAAGATTTTCTTACAGTTGTTCCTGGTATTCGGGTAATTGAAACGAGCGAAGCATTGGAAGGTAGTAAGGTTATTCACGATGACCAGGCGCGGTCTGACACGCCCGAAGCCGCAAGCCGTTTAGGCGCAAATTATATTGTGGTCGGCCGTCCGATAATTCGCGCCGCCGACCCAATCGCAGTTATTGAAAAAATTAGAGAAGATATAAAGAAAGGGAGTCATTGAAACCACGAGATAAACTAAAAAAGATTTCCCAATTGTCATTCCTGCGGAAGCAGGAATCCATTTTGTCTAATAGTTCTGGATTCCCGTTTTCACGGGAACGACATTCTTTCGTGCTTTCGTGATTTCGTGGTAAATTTTTATGGATATTGAAAAAATATTAAAAGAAACAAATGTGTTGAAGACCGGTCATTTTTTATTGACCTCTGGTTTGCATAGCGACAAATACTTTGAAAAGTTCCGTATATTAGAAAATCCGGAATTGGTCCAGATGTTCGGCAAAATGATTGCCGACCACTATCAGAATAAAGATATTTCGATTGTCTGCGGTCCGACCACTGGTGGTGTTATAATCGCCTATGAAGTCGCACGACAGATGAAACTAAAATGTATCTTTGCCGAGTCACAAACCAACGGTCAAAGTAGAGTTATCCGACGGGGATTTACTGTTCCAGAAGGTTCAAAAATTCTGGTTGTTGATGATATTTTAACCACTGGCGGTTCCATTAAAGAAACAATCGAGGCACTAAAACTATTCCCTGGTGAAGTTGTTGGTATTGCGGTCTTGATTGACCGAAGCACTGATTTAGATTTAGGAATAGATGATTTCTATGCTTGTTATAAAATTCCAGTGACAAACTATCAGCCGGATAACTGCCCATTATGTAAAAACAACATTCCGCTTCAAGCACCTGGTCGAGGTGCAAAGACAAAAACTTGATAGATATTCATTGTTATTTAGTTGTATAAAGTTTCTGTATGGTTTGAAAATCCTACAACTCCTCTGAAATAGTAAATTCTCTACTCTGTATTTTACTCGGTTACCTATTAAGCAGTTTAATGGGTAATATTCAAGAAAATCGCCCGGGAAGCGAGATATTGTCAATGTTTGTGGAAATTTATTTAAGTTAGGCATATCTTTTTTCT